>DASWVA010000265.1:0-1797 GCA_036401415.1 Streptosporangiaceae bacterium | reverse complement strand
TGCGGCGCTACGCGGCCGGCACCGGACGGCGGCCGCTGCTGGTCGTACTGGACTGCAAGGGCGGCGCATCGTCCCGCAAGGTGGCCGACCGGACGCGCCGGGTCCTGCGGGACGCGGGCGCCCGGTCCACCGCCATCTGGCCCGACGAGGCATCGCTCTCGCTCTGGGCGCTGCCCCCCGAGCGCCTGGTGACCACGCTGCTCGACCTCATCGAGCACGGCACCGGCGGCGCCGCCTACTACGCGGACGTGATGGAGTCGCTCGTCGCCCTGGCCGTGTGCGCGCCCTGCGGGCCGCCGTCCAGCTCGGCCGACTTCCTCGCCCGGCTGGACGCCGACTGGCTGGCCGCCGCCTACGCCGTAAGCGGCGACGGCGACGCGATCGCGACCATCCGGGCGGCCAGGCGGGCCTTCGAAGACGTGAAGCTGCGGTACCGGGCGCTCTGGCGGCGGCTGGGCGCCGGGCTCGACGGCGGCTGGTCGTTCGCGGACTGCGATGCCTGGTACTGCGTGCTCGAGGGCACCGCCGAGGTCTCGGTGGCCGAGGCGCAGGCGCGGGCGCTGACCGACCTGCTGGCCTTTCACGCGCTCGGCGGGGAGCGGGAGATCCTGCTCTGCGTCGACGAGTTCTCCGCGGTGTCGCGGCGGCTGCCGATCTGGCGGCTGTACGAGCGGGCCCGGTCACTCGGGCTCGCCGTGCAGGTGTCGGCCCAGTCCTGGGAGGGCCTGGCCGGCACGGAGGACGAGCGGCAGCGGGTCGCCGCGACCGCCGAGGGCGGCATCTGGCTGCTGCGCACCCCGCGGCCGGAGCCGGTGGCCGCGCTGGCCGGAACCAGGCCGTCCCTGGATACGACGCGGCGCTTCTCCGGCGCGGGCCCCTGGCAGGACGACGGGCTGTCGCGGACCCGGCTGGAGCCGGTGCTGGACGGGGACCTGGTGCGGCGCCTGGACGTCGGGCAGGTCGGTTACGTGTACCGCGGCGGGGTGACGTTCCTTCAGGGCAAGCGGCTCACCGGGCAGCAGGCGGCGATCGGGCGCGGTCTGGGCGCGGTACCGCCGCTAACCGGGGACCCAGCCGCCGGCGCGGCGTCCGGGCCGCCCACCGTGCCGCTGCCCGTCGTGAGCGCGGCTCCCGTCCCGGGGCCGGGGCTGCCGGATGCCAGCGAGGTGCTCGACGAGGCGTTCGGTGGCCCGGCGCCCGGGGTTACCAGGAAGGAGACCGGATGAACGGGCAGGATGATCCGTTCGCGCTGCTCGGCCTGCCCGCCCGGGCCGGCCAGACGGACGACGACGTGAAGGCGGCCTGGCGGCGGGTCGCGGCCGCGACGCACCCGGACCGCGAGGACGGCGGCGACCCGGCCCGGTTTGGCGCCGCGGCGGCGGCCTACGTGCTGCTGCGGACGTCCTTCGGACGGGGCGAGGCGCTGGCCGACCTCAGCGCGGACGGCTACCCGCGCCCGGGCCGGCACACCCGCGGCGGCACGCACCGGGGTCCGGCCAGCCGGCCGAACCGGGGCCGGGAAACCCGGAGGCGGATGCCCCGAATCCAGGTGCCCCGGCCCCGGATGAGCGCGGGCCGGGCCAGGGCGCCGGGCGGGCGGGTCCGGCTGGGCCGGGGGCTGGCTATCCGGGTGGCCAGTGCGGCGGCGGTCGCGGCGGCCACGGTGGCGGCCGTCGGGCTGACGCCGGCCACGATCGGGCTGCTGACCGGGGCGCTGACCGTTATCGGCTGGGCCCTGTGGCGACAGGGCGGCTGGGGTCGGTGATCCAGTCGGACCAGGAGCCCAGGTACAGGGCG
>DASWVA010000264.1:0-2715 GCA_036401415.1 Streptosporangiaceae bacterium | reverse complement strand
TGGCCGAAGCCGTGACCGGCTGGCACCAGCGGCTCGGAGGCGGGCGCGCGGAACTCCTCCGGCTTCGGGACGGGTGCGAGGAACTCCTCTGGCAGCCGGTACGACGGCGGGGGGGCCGATGCGGGCGCTGACGGCCCGTACGGCTGCTCCGGTGCCGGCGCATACTCCGCGGCCGCCGGGTACCGCACGGTCGGCGCGCCCGGGCTGGCGGCCGGGGGGGTCGGGGCCGGGTCTGAGGGCGCGGCCGGGGCTGGATCGAACCAGCCGCCCAGCTCAGCTGAACCGTTGCCTGAGCCTGAAAATTGAGCCGAACGATCCGTCCCCGTGTTCCCGGCCAGCTCGCCGCCGAACGGCGTACCGGTGCCCGTCTCGGGTGGAGTGAGACGCGGGCCCGAGCTGAGCGGGGCGAGGCCCCGGGCCACGCGGGCCAGCCCGAAGCCGATCGCGTCCTGCTCAGTGGGCCCCCGCCCGGCGCCCGGCTCGGGAAACGGCATGACCCGCGCGGGGGGCCGGTTCGCCGCTGGCGCCCGGGTCGGCAGGCCGGTACTTCCGCTCGCGCTTTCGGAGTTCAGGCGGCGCCAGCGGTCTTCCCATTCGGACTCACCGGCCCCGCAGCCGCGCACGTAGGCCTGCAGCACGGGCAGGCTGGGCAGCCCAGGTCCGGCCTCGGCCGTGACGAGCGTGTCCTCCGGGAAGTGAGCCCGTGACGCAAGGTCGCGAGGACCCAGCCCTGCCTGGTCACGCAGCGCACGCAGGTCCCGCAGGAATGCAGCCTCTTCTGCGCCCGCCCCGGCCGTGGTCGTCCTGTCCGGCGGGGCGTTGCGGGGATGCGTCATCCGACCTCCCATTCGCCATACCCGCGGAATGTCACTGTGCCTCGTCCATCACCGCTACCCGGCAGCGTAAACCCAATCATTCCGCCACGTTGCCGCATTCATCGCGACCCGCAGCAAACCGGTGCCCGCGGAAAGCCGCGCGCTCCCCTTTCGGGGTATTCGTGCCCCGGCAACCGGTTCGGGGCGGGATACCGTTCACTCGCGATCGTCAGTCGGCGGTGATGTCCAACGCAGGTTTGCCCGGCGGCGGCGAGAAGAAGTAACTCAGTGTGGTCAGAACCGGACGGCCAGCCCGATGGTCAGCGCCACCCCGAACGCCAGCTGCAGGCGGCCGGTCTGCCCCAGCGCCTTGATCAGCGCGGGGCCGGCCGCCCCGGACCGGACGATCCGGATCGGGCCCACGGTCAGCGGCAGCGCGACCACGGTCAGCGCGGCCAGCGGCCGGGCCGGGGTGATGGCCAGCGCCACTGCGAACGGGAGCAGCAAGCTGGCTACGTACACGTCGCGGCTGCGGCGGTCGCCGAGCCGTACGGCCAGTGTGCGCTTGCCCACCTCGGCGTCGGAGCCGATGTCCCGCAGGTTGTTGATCATCAGCAGTGCGCACGACAGCAGCCCGGCCGGGACGGCCGCGATCAGCTCCAGCCAGCTGAACCGCACCGTCTGCACGTAGGCGGTCCCGGACACCGCAGCCACGCCGAAGAACGCGAACACCGCGACCTCACCCAGGCCGCTGTACCCGTACGGGTGGGAGCCGCCGGTGTAGAACCAGGCCGCCGCGACCGCGGCCGCGCCGACCAGGATCAGCCACCAGGACGTGGCGATGGCCAGGGCCAGCCCGGCCACGCAGGCCACGCCGAAGCAGGCGAACGCCGCCGCCAGCACCTGCTTCGGCCGGGCCAGACCCGCCGCGACCAGCCGGGCCGGCCCCACCCGGCGCTCGTCGGAGCCGCGGATGCCGTCGCTGTAGTCGTTGGCGTAGTTCACGCCGATCTGCAGCGCCAGCGCCACCACCAGGGCCAGCCCCGCGCGCCAGGCCGAGAACCGCCCGTAGCCGAAGGCCACGCCGGTGCCGATGAACACCGGTACCAGCGCCGCCGGCAGCGTCCGGGGCCGGGTGCCGGCCAGCCAGTCACGCGGCTGTGCCACCCGTGGTGCCCCGGCGGGGAGGGTGCTGGTTTCCGAGCTCATTCCGGTGGGACCTCCAAGGCGGTGTGCAGTCGCACGATCGGGACGCGGACACCCATGTCCAGGTGGCTGTGCGCGCCGTCAGCGGCCCAGCCCGCGCTCTCCAGGAACTCCCGCAGCGCCGTGTCCGCTTCCAGCACCCAGGCCGACACCCGGGTGAAACGCTCTTCAGCCAGCGTGTCGGCCACCGCGTTCAGCAGCCGCCCGCCGTGGCCCTGGCCGGTCCGGCCCGGGGCGACGTGCATCTCGTACAGTTCCGCGTCGGTGGCCGGCCACCGGTCCTCATCGGTAGCTGGGCCGGCCGACGCAAACCCGGCCATCGCCCGGTCCGGGCCGGCCGTGGCGATCAGCACCCGATGCCGGCTGGTGGGCGGCTTGGTGATGGCCTCGGCCCAGCGTTCCTGCCACCGCCCGGCCGCTTCGGCGCTGGTCAGCTCGGCCAGCACCGGATCCGGGATGATCCCCGCGTAGTCGTTGCGCCAGCATTCGACCTGGACCCGGGCCACATCAGCGGCGTCGGATCCCCGGGCGGCGCGGACGAAATCCTGTCCGCTCAATGGCCCTGGACGTCCTCGGGGTGCCGGGCCAGCTGGCTCACGTCGCGCGACGCGCCCTGCGCCGCCGACGTGGTCATGGCCGCGTAGGCCTGCAGCGCCGCGCTGACCGGCCGGTCCCGGTGCGCCGGGCGGTAGCC
>DASWVA010000263.1:0-4116 GCA_036401415.1 Streptosporangiaceae bacterium | reverse complement strand
GAATCGACGCCGACGACGTGTTGCCGGCGTACTGGATGTCATCGGCGACCCGATCCCGCGGGATCCCGATCCTGCGGGCCAGCGCCTCGATGATGCGCAGGTTGGCCTGATGTGGCACGAACGCCGCCAGGTCGCCCACCGGAACACCGACTGCCCCTCCTGGTACAGGAACGACGCGCGGTCCTTGATCACGATCTTGTCGGCAATGGCCCCGGCGCTGCCCCAGACCACCGGGCCGACACCCGCCTCATCCTCGGGGTCCGCGACCGGGCCGACCACAGCCGCCCCGGCGCCGTCGGCGAAGATGATGCGGGTCGACCGGTCCTGCGGGTCGAGCCACGCGGACATCTTCTCCGAACCGATGACCAGGACGTTCCGGGCGCTGCCGGCCCGGATCGCGTCACTGGCGTTGGCCAGCCCGTAGCAGAAGCCCGCGCACGCCGCGTTGATGTCATAGGCTCCCGGCGCCTGAATGCCGAGCCGGCTGGCCACGCTCGCGGAGATGTTCGGAATGGGCGCCTCGGTACTGCAGGTCGCCACGATGACCAGATCGAGGTCGGCCGGGCTGACGCCGCTGGCCGCAATGGCTTTGCCCGCGGCGGCCACGGCCATGTCATCCACGGTCTCGTCCGGCCCCGCGATCCGGCGGCTGATGATGCCGACCCGGCTGCGGATCCATTCGTCACTGGTGTCCAGGACCGCGGCGAGGTCGTCGTTGGTCACCACGTTGTCCGGCTGGTAACCGCCAAAGGCCAGGATCCTGGCCCCGGTAACCGGTGCGGGAAGCCGCATGCTATTCCGCGCCGTGGCCGGCGCCGTAAGTGCCGGTGCCGTTGCCGGTGACGGCGTCGAAGTCGGTCCTAGCGTCGAAGTCGGTGCTGCTGTCGGGGAGGAGACGCGCCACCGGCTGGCCGAGGGCCACCGGGTCGCCTTCCTGCACCAGCCACTCGATGATCGCGCCCCGCCACGGCGCGATAATGGCCTGGCGGTCGCGGCGGGCCTCGATGTGCCCGACCTCAGTCTGGCCGTCCCCCGGGGCGCTCGCGGCCGGGCCCGTGAGCGAGTCAAAGTGGAAGATCCCCCGGAGCGGGGAAACCACCAGCCGCCACTCGGGCAGTTCGCCCGCGAGGGCCGCGTCAAGCTCGGCGTCCCAGTCGCGAGAGTCGGAAACCGCGCCGGAGACGGGCTCGACGGGCAGCGAGATGGTCATGATCCCTCCGTGGGGTCAGCTAGCAACTGGGCCAGCGGATGCTGAGCCAGCAGGTGCCGTGTCAGTGGACGCCGTGTCAGTGGACGTCATGTCGGTGAACGCGGGGCCGGCCTCGTCGCCGTATTCGGAAATCAGCTTGCGCGCCGCGTCAAGATCGTCGGGGCTCTTCACGGCCTGCAAGGTCACTCCCGGCAGCGCCCGGCGGGCGATCCCGGTCAGGGTCCCCGCGGGCGGCAGCTCGATCAGCGCCTGAACGCCCAGCCCGGCCATGGTGTGCTGGCATTCGTCCCAGCGCACCGGGGTGGCCACCTGGCCGATGATGCGCTCCAGCCAGTCACGGCCCGAGGTGACCACGGCGCCGTCCCGGTTGGACAGCAGGATGATCCTAGGGTCGTTCACCGTGACCGTCGCGGCCGCGGTGCGCAGCGCGTCCACCGCGGGCGCCATGTGCTCGGTGTGGAAGGCCCCCGCCACCGACAGCGGCCGGAGCCGGGCCCGGGGCGGCGGGCCGGCCGCGAACGCGGCCAGCTGCTCGACCGTGCCCGCGGCGACGATCTGGCCGACGGCGTTGATGTTGGCCGGCGTCAGGCCGTGCGCCTCGATCGAGGCCAGCACTTCCTTCTCGTCGCCGCCGAGCAGCGCGGTCATCCCGGTGGGCCGGATGGTCGCGGCCGCCGCCATGGCCCGGCCGCGCACGGCCACCAGGCGGAGGGCGTCCGCGGTACTCAGCACCCCGGCTATCGCGCCTGCAGCCAGTTCACCGACGCTGTGGCCGGCCGTGGCCAGGGCTGGCCCGGTAGCCGGAACGCCCTCGCCGAACAAGGCCGTCGCGGCGGCCAGGGCGGCCGCGACCAGGAGCGGCTGGGCGACCGCGGTGTCCTTGATCTCTGCTTCCGTGCCGGTGGTGCCAAACCGGATCAGGTCGATGCCAGCCCGCTCGGACCAGCCGCCGAGACGCTCGGCCACGCCGGGGACGTCGAGCCAGGGCGAGAGGAACCCGGGGGTCTGCGCCCCCTGGCCCGGAGCAGTGATGACTAGCACTGTTCAAGCGTGCCCTGTAGAAGTTCGCCACACCTACCACGGACACAACGAACTTTCCGGGGCAGACTTTGTACTGTTCCGACAAACAGCGTTCACCTGAGGGTCACCGGGCCGTTGCATGTTGCTGTGACCGTGCCGGTGCGCCCGGGGTATAGCGTCGTAATGCCGCAGCGACGAAACGGCGTACTGGTCGCTTCCGCTCGGAAGATGCCCCGCACGTACCCGTCCGATGAGGAACTGGAATCGGCGATGACTGAGTTCACCAGCGACGGCTTTCCCGGCGACGGACGTGACTTCCCGAAGATGGCGGTCGAAGTCAACCACGTCGAGCCCGCGCCGCGCCGCGTGCGTGGCTTCCTCGGGAACGAGCTGATCTTCGACACGACCAGCGCACGGTACGTGTGGGAGATCCCCTACTACCCCCAGTACTACATTCCGGTCGAAGACATCGATCCGCGGTTCCTGGTCGATGAGGGAAATCAGCAGAACACCCGGCGCGGAACCGCGCACCGCCACGGTCTGCGGGCCGGCGGTACGGAGCGCCCGGGTGCCGGGCGCGTGTTCGGCCAGGACGCCATCCCCGGGGTAGCGGGTACCGCCCGGTTCGGATGGAGTGCCCTCGACGCCTGGTATGAGGAGGACGAGCAGGTCTTTGTCCACCCCCGCAGCCCTTACACGCGGGTTGACGCACTGCGTTCGCACCGTCGGGTGCGGGTCAGCCTGGAGGGGGTCACGCTGGCGCAGACCAC
The DNA here is from genome assembly GCA_036401415.1 of Streptosporangiaceae bacterium. Taxonomy (GTDB): domain Bacteria; phylum Actinomycetota; class Actinomycetes; order Streptosporangiales; family Streptosporangiaceae; genus Bog-532. The sequence goes on along the minus strand of DASWVA010000263.1, from coordinate 1,116 downwards.
CTCGCCGGTGCTGGTCTTCGAGACCGGCCTGCCGACGCGGTACTACATCGACCGCACCGACGTGGAGTTCGGGCACCTGGAGCCCAGCAGTACCCGGACCGCGTGCCCGTACAAGGGAGTGACCAGCGAGTACTGGTCCGTCCGGCTCGGCCCGGACGCCGGTGACGCCGGTGACGCCGCGGGCAGCGGTGACGCCGGGGGCGCCCCGGCCCGGCCGGAACTCAGGGACCTGGCCTGGGCCTATGACTTCCCCACCCGTCAGCTGCTCCCCATCACCGGCCTGGTGGCCTTCTACAACGAGAAGCTGGACATTGAGCTGGACGGCCGGCCGCTGCCCCGGCCGCGCACGCACTTTTCCTGACGGCCCGCTTCCGGTTGGCGCACCTTCCGGTCAGGCGATGTGCTCGGTCGGGCCGGTGGTGTAGACACGGCCGGACGGCATGGTCCAGGTGAACACGCCCGGCTCGGGTTGTTCGAGCCGCCATCCACGGGCTTGCTTGACCCGGTGATGACGTCGGCAAAGTGGCCCCAGATTGCACTGGCAGGTCCGCCCGCCCTGGTCAAACGGAATGGTGTGGTCGTCGTCGCAGACGCTGGCGGCCATACGGCATCCGGGCGCGGTGCAGCAGACATTGCGGGACTGGATGAGGTGCCACAGTGACGGCGGGGGCCGGTAGTGAGGGCTTTCCCTGGTGTGGTCGCAGGCGACTCCGATCAAGGCGCTCATTTTTACGGTGAACCACCACCCCGGCTGGCCGGGTGCCGCTCGGGCGCCGATGGGCCGGGTGCGAGTGGCGCAGCCATGGCCCACGGCCTGTCCTTGGTCACCGGTGACCGTGACACACCAGCGCACCCCAGGCTCACCCCGTGCACGGTTGGCCAGATCGCGGGCGGCGAAGCCGGTGATCGGCCCGAACCCGCCCAGGTGCCCCGGCGCATTGCTGAGGTCAATCACCGTGCGGAGCGGGACCGTGAGGTTGATGTTACCGGTGAGGCGATCGGGCTGAACCTCGGACGGCGCAGGCTGACCGGGTGGCTGAGGTCGGGGGTGAGCGGGTGCAGGCGGATCAGGCCGACCCGGCGAGGCCGCACCGGGCTCCCCAGACGGGGACGAGC
>DASWVA010000262.1:0-2686 GCA_036401415.1 Streptosporangiaceae bacterium | reverse complement strand
GCCAGGACCGCGACGCCGACCCGGCCCCCGTCGACGTCGATCACCGTGCCCTGCACGAACTCGGCCTCGTCGCTGGCCAGGTAGACGGCGGCGTGCGCGATCGCGTCCGGGGTGCCGTGCCGCCCGGCCGGGGTACCGTGCATCATCGAGTCGCCCAGGGCCGGCTCCGGCCTGAGCTCGTGCACGCCCGGGGCCGGCACCGACGTGGCCGACGCCGCGACCGCGATCCTGACCGCGGTGGCCGGAGGTGCGACCATGCTGATGGCCACCGGCGAGATCAGCTACCTCGAGGTGGCCCTGAACGAGGCCCTGAACGGGCTGCGCCGTCCAGGGCTGGGCCGGGCTCGCAGGGCCTGAGCGGGGCGCGCGGTGAGCTCACTCAGCTGCCGCCGGCGGTGCGCTGCTGCTCTCGCTGAGCCCGCAGCGTTACGCCCTTGGCCCGGGCGGCGGCGGCCAGCTGGTCCTGGAAACCGGTCATGCGGCGCTGCAGGTCCGGGTCGGCGGCGGCCAGGATGCGGACCGCGAGCAGGCCGGCGTTCCTGGCCCCGCCGATCGAGACCGTGGCCACCGGCACCCCGGCCGGCATCTGCACGATCGACAGCAGCGAGTCCATCCCGTCCAGGTGCTTCAGCGGCACCGGCACGCCGATGACCGGCAGCGGGGTCACCGCGGCCAGCATGCCGGGCAGATGGGCGGCGCCACCCGCACCCGCGATGATGACCCGCAGGCCGCGCCCGGCGGCCCGGCTGCCGTAATCGATCATTTCCCGGGGCATCCGGTGGGCCGATACCACGTCGGCTTCGCAGGGCACGCCGAACTCGGCCAGCGCGTCGGCGGCGGCCTGCATCACCGGCCAGTCCGAGTCGCTGCCCATCACCACACCGACCAGCGGAGCCCCAGCCGGCGGGGAGCCAGCCATCAGTCGCCGTCCTCGTGACCCCAGCGCAGGTAGCTCACGGCCCGGCGGGCACGCTCGCGCAGCTCTGCGGGATCGTCGCCGAGCACGGTGACGTGGCCGATCTTGCGGCCGGGGCGGACCTCCTTGCCGTACAGGTGCACCTTCACGCCCGGATCCAGCGCCATCACGTGCACGTACTTGTCGTAGACGTCGGGATCGGTGCCGCCCAGCAGGTTGGCCATGACCGCGTACGGGACGGTCATGGCGGTGGTGCCCAGCGGCAGGTCCAGCACGGCCCGCAGGTGCTGCTCGAACTGCGAGGTGGTGGCGCCGTCGATGGTCCAGTGCCCGGTGTTGTGCGGGCGCATGGCCAGCTCGTTGACGAGCAGGCCGTCCTCGGTCTCGAACAGCTCCACGGCGAGCAGCCCGGTCACCTTGAGCGCGTTGGCGATCCGCAGCGCCATGGCCTGCGCTTGCGCGATGCGGCCTTCGGGCAGCCCGGGGGCGGGGGCGATCACCTCCCGGCAGATGCCGTCCTGCTGCACGGTCTGCACCACCGGGTAGGCCGCGCCCTGCCGGTGCGGGGAGCGCGCCACCAGCGCGGCCAGCTCGCGGACGAACGGCACGTACTCCTCGGCCAGCAGCGGCAGGCCCGAATCGAGGACCCCGGCCGCCTCCGCGGGCGAGCTCACCACCCAGATCCCCTTGCCGTCGTAGCCGCCGCTGATCGCCTTGAGCACCACCGGCCAGCCGGTCCCGGCCGCGAAACGCTCCAGGGCGGCCAGGTCGGCCACCGGCGCGTAGCGCGGGCAGGGCACGCCCAGCTCGGTCAGGGTCTCCCGCATGGCCAGCTTGTCCTGGGCAAAGCGGAGCGCGGCCGGACCGGGCCGGAGCACCACCCCGGCTTCCTCCAGCGCGGCCAGGTGCGCCGCGGGCACGTGCTCGTGGTCGAAGGTCACCACGTCGCACCCGGCCGCGAAGGAGCGCAGGTCGTCCAGGGACCGGTAGTCGCCAATCTGAACATCCGGCCATACCTGCGCGGCGCTGTCGCCGGCGGTGCCGGCCAGCAGCCGGAACCCGATGGCCAGCTCGGTCACGGCCGGGCAGGTCATCCGGGCCAGCTGCCCGGCGCCGACCATGCCGACGGTGGGGATCCGGGCCGCGGGCCGCGGGCCGGCCGAGGCGGGGCCGGGCCGCTCATCCACCTGTTCAGTCACGGGCGTAGCTTATGAGCAGGGCGGGGCCGCCCGCACACCGTGCCGCACGCCGGCCCGGACCGCAGCCGGCCCCTCAGCGCGGAGACCGCCCGGGGGAACTGGGTGCGCAGCGCAAATTTAACCTTCGCGATACATTCTTTCCTCCCCCTGCGTCCTATGATCAGCGCATTTACGGCGAGCCGGAGGACCACGTGGCCATACCCGACCATGACACTCCCGTCATCACCGATGACGTACCCGCGGGCGCGATCGTCCGGGAGGGTGAATACGGCGACCGCATCGTCGCCGTCGAGCCGGGGGGTGCGGAGTTCATCCCGCTGCACGAGCGGCACGGCAGCCCGCTGCAGCTGTTCTGGACCTGGGTTTCGCCGAACATGGAGTTCGCCACGATCTTCGTGGGCGTGCTGGGCGTGGCCGCGTTCGGCCTCAGTTTCTGGGAGTCGTTCCTGGCCATTGTGATCGGCACCACGCTCGGCGGCATCAGCCAGGGCCTGCTGTCCCAGGAGGGACCGCTGTTCGGGGTGCCGCAGATGGTGCTGAGCCGGCTCGGCTTCGGCTACTGGGGCAACGT
>DASWVA010000261.1:0-13696 GCA_036401415.1 Streptosporangiaceae bacterium | reverse complement strand
GGACAGCGCGCCGAGCTTGGCTTCGGCCAGGTCCTGGCCGGTGAACGCGCGGGTCGCGATGAGCAGGGCCGCGGTGAACCCGATGCCGGCGATCGTGCCACTGCCCAGTACCGCGGCCCACCCGATCGGCGGCACGATCTTCCCGTGGCTGAGCCTGGTCACCAGCCACGAGCTGCCCATCACCGCGAGCGGCTTGCCCGCCACGTAGCCGATCAGCACACCCAGGGTGATCGGGGCGGTGTAAGCCCTGGCCAGGAAGCTGCCGTTCAGCACCACGCCCGCGTTGGCCAGCGCGAACAGCGGGACGATCAGGAAACTCGTCCACGGGTGGTAGAAGCTCTGCAGCCGGGCGTTCGGCGACAGCGCAGCCGTTAGGCCCGCCCGGGCCGACCGGGCCAGCTCCGGGCTGGGCTGCTCACGGAACCTGCGGACCAGCCCGGTCGCATCCTCCAGCTCCGTGCGGTTCGGGGAGTAGGCGGGGATGGCCAGCCCGATGGCCAGCCCGGCCACCACCGGGTCCACTCCCGCGGCCCGCAGCAAGCCCCACATCACCACGCCAAGCACCACGAACACCGAGCGCCGCTGCAGCCGGAGCCGCACGGCCGCGAACATCAGCCCGTACACCGCCACCGCGAGCGCCAGCGGCATGACCACGATCCGGCCGCTGTACACAAACGCGATCACCAGCAGCGCGCCCAGGTCGTCGACCACGAACACGGTGAGCACGAACACCCGCATCCGGTCCGGCACCTCCCGGCCGAACAGGGCCAGCAGGCCGAGGGCCAGCGCGGTGTCGGTCGACATGGCCACGCCCCAGCCGTGGGCGCCGGGCCGGCCGGCGTTCAACGCCAGGTAGATCGCGATCGGGACCGCCATCCCGGTCAGCCCGGTCAGCACCGGAAGCACGAACCGGCGTCGTTCCCGCAGGTCGCCCAGGTCCAGCTCGCGGCGCGTCTCCAGCCCGACGACCAGGAAGAACAGCGTCATCAGCCCGCTGTTCAGCCAGGTACGGAAGTCCTGGGAGATCCCGGCTGACCCCATCCCGAGGTAGAACCGGGTGTGCCAGAACGACTCGTAGCTGCGGTCGCTGACGTTGGCCCACACGATCGCGGCCACGATGCCCGCGACCAGCACCAGCGCACTGGCCGCCTCGGTGCGCACGAAGTCCCGCAGCGGCGCGGCCCGGTCGCGGGCCCAGAGCGTCTTGCCCTGCCACCGGGGCAGCGCGGAAGCTACGTCAGACACCGCACTCATTGTTCCTCATCACCGCAGGAAAAGCGCCCGATGCCGGCGTTGCCGCCGGTGGGAGCTGGCGCCGGCCCGGGCGGAACGGGCCGGCGCCAGGCCGCTCAGGCCGCCGGGGACGGGTCCCGGGGCCAGACTTGTTTCGCTTCGCCGTGCGCGGGCTGAATGTCACGCTTGGTGGCCTGCAGGTAGCCGACCAGCGCGACGATCGCGACGACGAAGACGGCCGTGGTGGGCAGGTCACCGAAGCCCAGCCCGCTGAGCGAGTGCGGCTTGCTGAAGTAGTCGGCGAACGAGGCCCCCAGCGGGCGGGTCACGATGTAGGCGAACCAGAACGCGGCCACCGGGTTCGCGCCCAGGCGCCAGGCGATGGCCGGGACCGCGATGACCACCGCGAACATGATCCCCGAGCCCAGGTAACCGAGGTGCAGCGTGATCGCGGTCAGGTCACCGAGCGCGGTGCCGAGTGCGAACGTGGCGAACACCGTGGCCCAGTAGTACGCCTCGCGGCGGCGGGTGACGATGCTGTGGATGGACAGCGTGCCCTCGCTGCGGTACCAGCGCCAGAACACGACCACCAGCACGACCGCCCACAGCAGCGTGGTCACGGTGTACGGGAGCCCGACATCCAGGTGCAGCACGTCGGCGGCGCCGGTGCCGAAGGTGGCGATGGCCAGGGCCAGATACCAGTACGCGGCGGCCACGTACCGGCGGGTGCGGAACTGGAAGAACAGCCCGGTCACGATCAGGAACAGGTCCACGGCCGCGCCGACCGGAATGTTGTGAGCCAGATAGTCCGACGCCGCCTCGCCGCCGGCCGTGGTGAGCAGCTTGACCACCCAGAACAGGAAGCCGATCTCCGGCACCTTGGCCGCCAGCGGCTGCGGGCTGATCCGGTGGGCGAAAGCTCGCACCGGGGTGGTCTCCTCGCGGCCGTGGCGGTGCGTCATACCGAAGCCCGGCGACGGCGGGGCGGGGCGACCCGGACCAGGACGTGGTAGGTGATCAGCGCGATGGCCAGGTGCATGGCCACCAGCACCAGCACGGCGCGGCCGGGCTGGCCCGCCAGCCAGATGTAGGCGTCGGGCAGCAGCAGGACCACGGTGACCAGTACGGCCAGCCAGGCGTAGACCCAGCGTGGATCCCGGCTCACCCGCACCACCACCGGCCAGGCCAGGCCGGCGATGACCACGCCGATGACGGTCAGCTTGGCGTAGTCGGAAAACTGGAAATGCACGTAACCGCGGGTGCTGGGGAACAACCAGGTCCCGGCCCTGGCCAGCAGCGCGTCGGCGAGCAGGCACAGGCCCACGCTGATGACGGTGCCAGCCGCCGCGGCGGCCGGGTGCGGACCGCGGTGCGGCGGGTTCACGTCCACCCGGGCCAGCGTCATGGCCCGGTCAAGAACGGTAGACGGCATCGTGGAAGTACCCCTTTGGTGCCTGAGGAGCAGCCGCGCCTGACGGCTACCGCTGGCCAACTACGTGCATCGTAGTAGATGATCCGTGGTGGTGCGTGGCCAGCGCATGGGCCGAGACGGCCTGCGCCATCTCGACCTGGTGGTGCACCACGAAGGTCAAAGTGACCGCGATGGCGCTGGCGGCCACCGCAAGTCCCACCACCGACGCGGCCGCCCACGGCCGGAGGCGGGGCGGCAGGCCGGTCAGCGCGTGCACCCGCGCGCTGACGTCGGATTCGGCCACGGCCAGCCGGAACCCCCCGGGCTGCGGCCGGGACACGGCCAGGCTGGCGCGGGCCAGCGCCCGGGCCACGACCCGGGCGTCCCCGACCTCACGGGCGGCCAGCTGGTCGGCCCACAGCTCCACGGCCAGCCGGACCTGCCGGGCTGCCGGGCGCAGCAGCGGGTTGGCCGCGGCCGCCAGCGCGGCCAGCACGACGTACGCGGTGTGGTAGCGGCGCAGGTGAGCGGACTCGTGGGCCAGCAGGGCCCGCCGTTCGTCCGCGGGCAGCAGCCGCAGCATCCCGGCGGACACCACGATCGCGCCGCCCCGCAGCGGCACCGGCAGCGCGAACGCGGTCGGGTGCTCCTCGGGAGTGATCATGAGCTGGTCGCCCGCCGGGGTCAGCCGGCGGCAGGCCTGGCGGGCCTGGTACAGATCCCAGGCCACGTGGGCCAGGTAGACGACGGCGCTGGCCAGCAGCACCCCGGCCAGGACCGCGGCCGCGACGCCCCAGCCGGCCGGAAGCTCAGCCCAGGGGCGAGCCCGGTCATCGGGCCAGCCGCCGAGTGAGGCGACCAGCGGGTCCCGGGCCAGTGCGGTGAGCGCGGCCAGGCACAGCACGGTCCCGGTGGCCAGCGAGGTGGCCAGGGCAGCCATGGTTAGCAGCGGGGCGGCCGCCGCCGGGCTCAGCCGGCGGCCCAGCCGGCCCGCGGTCAGCGCCAGCAGAACGCTGCACGCGAACGGGACCAGCCCGGCAGCAATCACGTCCGGTCCTGGTCCCCGCCCGGGCCCGGGTCCTGGCCGTGGCCGTCGGTCAGCAGTCCGCTGAGCAGTTCCTCGTCCTCGGGGCTCAGATCGGCCACGAACCGGGACAGCACCCCGGCCCGGTCGCCGCCCTTGTCCAGCAGCTGGAGCATCCGGTGGGCGGTCATCGAGGCCTGGGCGCCGTCCGGGCTGCCGGGCAGCTCGTACGCATACCCGCGCCCGGCTGTCCGCCGGGACAGTGCGCCCTTGGCGTATAGCCGGGAGAGGGTGGTCATGACCGTGGTGTACGCGAGGTCATCGCCCAGCTCGGCCCGCACCTCGCCCGGGGACAGCGGCCGTCCGGCGGCGGCCAGGGACGCGAGCACCTCGCGTTCCAGAGCGCCCCGTGGTCGTCCGTGCGCGGCAGCGGTCACAGCAACTCCTGTCATCAACTATCTTCTACTACAACACTTGTAGTACCAAGGTGATAGTCGCACCAAGTGTAGGCCGGCGGAAGGAACCTCACGATGGACCCGATCTACCACATGACCTACCTGCAGGCCGTGGTCATCGGGCTGATCCAGGGCATCACCGAGCTGTTCCCGATCTCCAGCCTCGGGCACACCGTGCTGATTCCGTCCTGGCTCGGCGGCACCTGGGGCATCCTGGTCCGCCAGGAGAGCCGGGCCGAGAGCCCGTACCTGGCCTTCGTCGTCGGCCTGCACCTGGCCACCGCGATCGTCCTGCTCGCCGTCTACGCCCGGACCTGGGCCCGGGTCATCCGCGGGTTCGTCACCAGCATCACCCGGCGTGAGGTCCGGTCCGCGGACCAGAAGCTGGCCTGGCTGATCGTGGTGGCCACGATCCCGGTCGGCCTGGCCGGCCTGGCCTTGGAGCACCCGTTCCGGGTGCTGTTCGCCAAGCCACTGGCGGCCGCCATCTTCCTCATGATCAACGGGGTCATCCTGCTCGGCGGGGAGGCCCTGCGCCGGCGGGCCCAGCGCCCCCGGGCCCAGCGGCCGCCGGCCGGAACCGGGACGCGCGAGGACCAGGACCCGATGCTGGACGAGGCGGCGGAGCAGCGGCTGGCCGGCCTCGGGATCTGGAGCGCGCTGTGGATCGGGGCGTCCCAGATCCTGGCCCTGTTCGCCGGGATCAGCCGGGAAGGCGTGACCATGGTGGGTGGTCTCACCCGCGGCCTGACCCGCGAGGACGCGATGCGGTTCTCGTTCCTGCTGTCCACTCCGGTCATCCTGGCCGCCGGCGCGCTGAAGATCAGCGACCTGCTGGGCCCGCTCGGGGCCGGCGTCCGCGGCCAGATCGTCGCGGGCAGCGTCGCCGCCGCGGTCAGCTCGCTGTTCGCGATCTTGTTCCTGGCCCGGTACTTCCGCACCCGGACGCTGGTGCCGTTCGCGATCTACTGCCTGCTGGCCGGCCTGGCCAGCGCGATCAGGTTCGGGATCTTCTGACCGCGCGGCCGTTTCCCGCCGGTCACCCGGGCGGAACGGCGACCATCCGGTCCGCGAGCCGGCCGTCCACGGTCCAGGGCCGGCCGTTGACCGCGACCTGGCGGGGCGGGTCCTGGCCGGGGATGCGGGGCCATTCGGCCCGGCTCAGCGGGGCCGGCCCGGTGACGGTGAGCTCGGCCGCGCCACCGGAGACGGTCAGCGCGATGCGGGTCTCACCGCGGTCCTCGTACACGGTGGTGGTGCCGCCGGTGCCGCCCCACACCTCCAGGCCCAGCGCGGCCGGGTCCGCGGCCGCGGAAACCGCGCCGCTGGCGTCGACCGCCAGCAGCGCGCCGTGGCGGACGAACAGCGGGGCCTGCTCGGGCGGCCGGGTCAGCCGGTGCCACCGGCCGCCGTCGAGGATCCTCGGACTGGCGTAGTCGACCCAGGTCCCGGCGGGCAGGTACACGTCCTGCTCGCCGTCGGCCGCGGTGACCGGGGCGGCCAGCAGATCAGTCCCGATCAGGTACTCGCCGTCGGCGTCCCGGGCGGCCCGGTCGCCCGGGACGGCCGCGATCACCGGCCGCAGCCAGGTGCGGTGCCGGCGGACCGCCTCGGCCGCGGCCGAATACAGGTAGGGGAGCAGCCGGTAGCGGGTGGCTACGATCTGCTGGGTGACCAGGTACACCCCGGCCGCCTGATCCCAGGGCAGCCTGCTGGTGTTGCCGTGGTAGCGGTTCAGCGGGGACAGCGCGCCGAACCAGGCCCATCGCAGATAAAGGTCGGGCGGCGGGGACCCGTAGAAACCGCCCACGTCGTGGCTCCAGAACGTGCCCCCGCTGATGGCGTAGGACAGGCCGCCCCGCAGCGTGCTGCCCATACCGCCGTAGGTCGAGGCCGGGTCGCCGCCCCACTGCGCGGCGTGCCGCTGCCCACCCAGGAACGAGGACCGGCCCCAGACCAGCCGGTACCCGTGCACCTTCTCGGTCACGTCGGCCGCCGCGTCGTTGTACAGCAGCGTGTAAACGTTGTGCAGGTCACGGCCGCTCGTGCCGTTCCCGGCCACCGTGCCGGGCGGCACGGCCTCGGCGAAGTCGGTCTTGAACACCGCCACGCCGTCCTCGAGCAGCCCGGTCAGCAGGCCCTGCCACCACCGGACGGCCGCGGGACTGGTGAAGTCCACGATGGCCATATCGGGCAGGGTGCCGCTCTCGCCCCAGACCGGCCCGGTCCAGGTCGAGCCGTCGGCCCCGCGCAGGAAGTACCCGGCCGCGCTGGCCCCGGCGAACCGCGGGCTGTCCACGCTGATGTAAGGGTTGATCCACAGGCACAGCCGGAATCCGAGCTCGCTCAGCTCGGCGGTCATGGCCCGCGGGTCGGGGAACGTCTCCCGGTCCCAGGCCAGGTCGGACCAGCAGCCAGGCCGCTGCCAGTACGGGTCCACGTGCAGCACGTCGGCCGGGAACCCGTCCCGCCGGATCTGCCGGGCCCGCTCCAGCACCGACCGCTGGGTGTCCGGCTGGAAACTGGACGAGACCCAGGTGCCGAACGCCCACCGCGGCGGCAGCGGCACGTCCCCGGTCAGCGCCCGCAGCGGCGCCAGCGCGTCCTCCGGCCCGGGCGCGCGGATCACGCAGAACTCCAGCGCCTCGTCCGGGACCACCACCGAGACCGTGGAGTGCGAGGTGCAGGCCAGGTCGATCTCGGTGGGAGCGCCGCTGTTGACCAGCAGGCCGTAGCCGCGGGTGGACCAGAAGTAAGGCACGGCCTTGTACACCTGCGGCCCGTTGACCCCGAGCGCGTCCGCGATCCAGGCCACGCTCCGGGTCCCGCGCTGGGCGAAGGTTCCGAACCGCTCGCCCAGACCGTAATACTGCTCGTCCGGGCGGGCTTCGAAGCTGACGTGGTAGGCCAGTTCGCCGTCACCCAGCGCGGTGCCGCCGAACGGGAGCGAGCACGGCGTGCCCGTCACGTCCACGTCGTCGTGCTGCTGAGCCAGCAGCGTCCGCCCGGACCCGTCCTCGAACCGCAGCGACCACGGGTCCGGGCAGATCACCGCGATCAGATCGCCCGCGCTCACCCGCACCTCGCCCGCCCCGGGCTCCCCGGTCCCCGCCGGGTCACCGCCCCGCGCGGCGTCGGTGGCCCGTGCTGGATCCCGGACCAGCGGCAGGGCCTTCTCCGACCGTGGCCGCTGCGACCCGTCCCGGCTCAGGCTGACCCGGACCACCCCGGCCATCACCGCGGTGACCTGGACGGTCAGCGGCTCCCCGTCACTGGCCGGCCCGGCGAAGATGGCCCGGCCGGGACTGGCCGCCGCCACCCGCGCCGACATGAGCGCGGCCGGCGGCCCAGCGGGCGCGTCCGGCGCGGGCGGCAGGTCGCCCACCTGCTGGCGGGCCCGGATCAGTGACTGCAGTGGGAGCAAAGCGGTCCTTAGTCATTACGATCAGCCCAGACGGCAGTGAGGCCGGCACCGGACGTGGAGGACGAGCATGGGCAGGAACGGCGCGCCAATCACCAGCACGATGCAGGACGACTTCCCGCTCACCATCACCACCATTCTGGCCCATGGCGCCCGGGTGTTCGGCCAGAGCGAGTGCGTCACCTGGCAAGGTGATCACGCCCGGCACACCAGCTACCGGGAGATCGAGGCCAACGCGCGCCGCCTGGCCCAGGCGCTGATCCGGCTGGGTGTGGGCGACGGCGACCCGGTGGCCACGTTCTGCTGGAACAACCAGGAGCACCTCGAGGCCTATTACGCGATCCCGTGCCTGGGCGCGATCGTGCACACGCTGAACATCCGGTTGCCCGCCCAGCAGCTCACCCACATCGTGAACGACGCCGAAGACAAGATCATGATCGTGGACGGCAGCCTGCTGCCGCTGCTCGCCCCGGTCGCGGGCCAGCTGCCCTCGGTCGAAGCGTTCATCGTCATCGGCGACGGCGACACCTCGGTGCTCGGCGACCGCCCGGTGTACCGCTACGGCGAGCTGCTGGCCGCCGAGGACGGTGCCTACCGCTGGCCCGAGCTGGATGAGAAGTCGGCCGCGGCCATGTGTTACACCAGCGGCACCACCGGCGACCCGCGTGGCGTGGTGTACTCACACCGGTCCACGTTCCTGCATGCCCTGGCCACCTTGACCAACGCCTGCACCGGGGCCAGCGAGGCCGACCGGCAGCTGACCATCGTGCCGATGTTCCACGTCAACGCCTGGGGCATCCCGTTCGCGGCGTTCCTGGCCGGGACCACCATGCACATGCCGGACCGGTACATGACCCCGGCCGCGCTGGTCGAATTCATCGAGGCCGAGCGTTCCACCCTGGCCTCGGCCGTGCCCACCATCTGGAGCGGGATCCTGCAGGTCGGCACGCAGCGGGAGATCGACCTGTCCTCGCTCCGGATGGGCACCTCGGGCGGGGCGGCCATGCCGCGCTCGCTGATGGAGGCGTTCGGCCAGCAGTACGGCCTGACCATCATTCAGGGCTGGGGGATGACCGAGACCTCGCCGGTGGGCGGCCTGGCCCTGCCGCCGGCCGGCGCCGAGCCGGGCACCGCCGAGGAGATGGACCACCGGATGAAGTCCGGCCGGCTGCTGGCCGGGGTGCAGCTGCGCATTGTCGACGACGAAGGTCACGAAGTGCCCTGGGACGGGAAGTCGGCCGGCGAGATCGAGGTCCGGGGACCGTGGATCACCAGCCGCTACTTCGGGCTCGACACCCCGGAGAAGTTCCACGACGGATGGCTGCGTACCGGGGACATCGGCACCATGGACGACCGCGGCTACTTCCAGATCTCTGACCGGCTCAAGGACGTGATCAAGTCGGGCGGGGAGTGGATCTCCTCGGTGGAGCTGGAGAACCTGCTCGCAGGCAGCCCCGAGGTGGCCGAAGCCGCGGTCATCGGCATTCCGGATGAGAAGTGGACCGAGCGCCCGCTGGCCTGCGTGGTGCTCAGGGAGTCCGGTACCGTCGCCGACCCGGCCGCCCTGGCCGCGTTCCTCGACGGCAAGGTGGCCCGCTGGCAGGTGCCGGAAAACTGGGCGTTCATCGAAGAGGTGCCCAAGACCACGGTCGGAAAGTTCGACAAGAAGGTGCTCCGCGCGCGGTTCCAGGCGGGCGAGCTGGAGGTGGTCCGCACCAGGGACTGACTCCAGCCCCGTGAAGTTCCAAATACCTCAAAGCTCTGGAATCCTGGGCTGGGCCGGGGTATGAGTCTTGGGCCGGGCACCGGGCCCGGTCCGGGCGTCCGGCCCGCCAGCTTCTGGGGGATCACCGTGCACCTCAAGGACGACGAACTGATCAGCGGCCTTGGCGGCCACGATGACGTGCCCGAGCTGCTGGCCGCGGTCTACGCCCGGGTCACCACCGCCGTGAGTTTCACCCGGATGCTGACCCCGCTCGGCAATTACTTCATCGCGCGTCCCGCGGCGCGGGCCGCCGCCGGTCACATCACCGAGGAGACCGACGTGCCACTGGACGCCGCGGTCGTGCTCGGGCTGACCGCCGACGCCCTGCACTCCTGGAGCGCGGACCCGATGCGGGACCATGTCGGTGACCACCTGGGGCACGTTCCGCTGCAGCGGGTCACCGCGATCACCGTGACCCCGGGCCGGAGCTGGCAGCTGCTCGCGATCACGCTGGACGGCGGCCATGAGGTCTCCCTGGAGGCCCGGGGCGCCGCCCATCAGCTGGCCGCCGCCTACGACAAGCTGCGGGCCGGGTAGTGCTTCGCGGGTGAACCGGCTGACCCGGCGCGTGGCCGCCCTGCTCACCGCGGCGGCGATCGTCGCCCTCATCGTTTGCGACCTGAGCGGGCCCGGGTTCTCGCACTGGTGGGCTGAGCACGCGATCACCACCTCACTGGTCTCTGACCTGCTGATCGTGGGCGCGACCGTGCTGATCTTCGACGAGGTGCAGGCCCGCCGGCAGCGTAAGGACCGGTCCCTGTCGGTAGCCGCGCAGGGCCTGATCGTCTACGGCCAGGCCCGCGAGGCCTACGACGCGGTGATGGCGAACGCCGCAGACCCGTCCACCGGCGACAGCATCCCGGACGAACTGCGTGACCTGGCCAGCAACCTGCTGGTGGCCTCGCCAGGCCTGTTCGACGACCCAGCGGCACGGGACTTCCTGCTGCAGCTGGACCGGCTGATGGCGGCGCTGTTCGCGGTGGCCAGCGGCCGGCCCGGCCGCCCCGGCGACCTGGGCCGGACCGACTCGCTGACCAAGCAGATGAACCAGGTACAGTCCTCGTTCCAGCCTCTGGTGGCCCGGTTCCCGCCGGAGTACCAGCAGCGGGTCCGCGACAACGACGCCCGCTCCTAAGGCCGGCGGCACTACGATCACCGGCATGCAGGCGCGCAAGCTGGGGCTCAAGCCGGGTCAGCGGGTGGCCCTGGACGACCCGCCGGACGGCTGGGCGTTCGCGGACCCGCCCGGCGGGCTGGAGACGGTTGACGCGCCGGCCCCGGCTGACGTGATCGTGGCCTTCTTCGCCCGGGCGGCCGATCTTGGCCTGCGGCTCCCGGCACTGGCCGGGAGGATCTTCCCGGACGGGGCGATCTGGGCCGCCTGGCCGCGGCGGGCCGGCGGCCACACCAGCGACATCACCGACAACGTGGTCCGCGGGCACGCCCTGCCGCTGGGCCTGGTCGACGTCAAGGTCGCGGCCATCGACCAGGACTGGTCCGGGCTGCGCCTGGTGTGGCGCAAGGAGAACCGGGGGAGCCGCCCGGGCCCCCGGCTGGCTGACGGGAGCCGGCCGCCGCTCAGCTGACCGGCGTGGCCAGGCCCTCGATGACCTCGGCGCCTGGCAGCGTGGCCAGCAACGGCCCGGGCAGCCACAGCTTCGAAGCCCGGATCCCCGACCCGATGATCACGTGCGCCTGGGCCACCACCGCGGCGTCGATGAGGATCGGCCAGTCCTCCGGCAGGCCGACCGGGGTGATACCGCCGTACTCCATCCCGGTCGCGGCGACCACGTCGCCGAGCGGCGCGAAGGTGGCCTTGCGGGCGTCCAGCCGGCGCCGTACCACCCCGTTGACGTCCGCCCGCGTCACGGCCGTGACCAGGCACGCCGCGTAACTGGTGACGCCGCCGCGCTTGCCCGCGACAACCACGCAGTTGGCCGATTCGGCCAGTTCGACCCCGTAGTGCTCGCAGAACGCCGCGGTATCGGCCAGACCGGGATCGATGGGGGCGACCTCGGTGTCCGCGCCGCCGGGCCAGCCGGCCAACGCGGCCGCGGTCGTCTTGGCCAGCAGTTCCGGACGGGACAGAGCGGGGGAGAGGTCGAGGTTCACGCAAGCCATCCAAGCAGGCGGCCGGGCCATCGCTTTGGCCCGGCCAGGTTCAGTTGAGTTGCGGGGGGGGCCAGCGCGATCTGGCTAGCCAGCGGGCCGGTCCAGGTCCCGGGGCCGCTGACCTGCTTTCCGCCCGAGAACACCGGCGGCCGCGGGCCCGGATACCGCAGCGTCACCCGGGTGAAGTACCGCTGCGCTGGGTGGCCGGGCACCGGTTCGCTGCGCCAGAAGACCACGTCGGCCGGGTAGCCGCGGAACTTGCCCGCCGCGCAGTACGGTACGCAGTCGTTGACTTCCTGGATGCCGGTCCCGGTGGCCGACGATGCCGTCCACGATGACCACGACAGACGGGCCAGGTAGTTGTTGCCGTCCGCGCAGGCCAGCATGAGGCTGCCCGGCCGCAGCTGGGCGTGACGGCAGTTGAACACCTCGGGGACGCCGGCCGGCGCAACCGTGGTTTGGTGACTGCCGGGGGCGCCCGCGCGACCCGCGGAAGCCGGGTGGCTGGTCGACGCGGTGGCCGTGCTGACCACGAAGCCGAGCGCCGCCGCGGCGGCGGCGATACCGGGGATGATGGCGGCGAGCGTGCGTCGTCTGGTCATATTCGTTCCCGTTCGCTGGGGCCACCGGCCTGCTTTCACCCTATCTGAGACCGTGAAGGGGCGTATCCGGTTGATGCCAGAGCGTCATTTCTTGACAGAGTTACGGATGGAGCTTCACGCCCTTGACCACCTTGTCGACCATGTTGCGCGGCCCGTGCACAGCCACGCCGACCAGGTTGAGGTCCCCGGCAGCGACCGAGAGCACTGCGGCCCGGTTGTCGTCGTCGTTGTCGGTGGCGAACAGGTCCTCGGTGTAGACGGCGGTGGCCAGACCGCGCCCGGCTGCCCGCTCGCGCATGCTGGCCAGCTGTGCGGCGTCGGCCGCGTACACCAGCACCGGCTGGCGGAACATCTCCAGGTACCGGGTCCCCGACCCGTCCTCGTATGGCTTACCGGCGGTCTCCGGGACCCCGGCCGCGATCCCGCTGGCCAGGAACGCGGTCACGTTCAATTTCTGCCACGGGGCCAGGTCGGCCCGCACGGTAATGGCAATTTTGGTGTCGAAGCGCATGAATCCAGGCTGGGGCCCGGGTCCCGCGCACCGCTTGAACGCTCGTGCGGGTTTTCAGCTGGCCTGACGTTCCGGCCTGGTGTACACGGCGGTGACGGTGCGCTTCCGGCGGGGGCCGATGACCTCGACGGTCAGCTCGGTCTCGGCCAGTCCGGCCCGCGTGAACGCACTCAGGTTCGCGGGGCTGAGCGGCCACGGGCGGCTGCCCGGCGGCTCGTCGTCATCCCGGGCCAGGCCGTGCACGAACACGCGGCCACCCGGGGCCACGGTGGCGGCGATGTGGACGGCCGCTTCGGCCCGGTCAGACAGGGGAAGCGACTGCAGCGTGCGGATCTCCACGACCAGGCCGAACTTGTGCTGCCAGCCGTCCGGCAGGCCGAACACGTCCGCCACCTGGTAATCCACGGCCGAGTCCGGGAATCGCTGGTGGCAGTGGGCGATGGCCGCGGGTACCAGGTCGAACGCGGTTACCTGGTAGCCGCGCCGGCTGACCTCTTCGGCGTCGTCACCCAGCCCGCACGCAACGATCAGCGCCGTTTTGTTCCGCGGCTTTCCGGCCTGGCGGTCTAGCCAGGCGACCAGTTCCGGCATGGGAGCAAGGTTCGCCCATGGCACCGCGTCCAGGTCGTCTCCGGCCCGCGCGTAGATCTCTTCGAAGGTCGGTTCACCTGCCACCCGGCCCATACTAGAGACATGGGCAGCGGCGACCGGAACGGTGGCGACTGGGCCCGGTACTGGCGCGCCGACGATCACCTGCTGGGCGGGACCGGCCCCGTCGAAGCCATGCACGCGCACTTCCAGTCGCACGTCTACCACCGCCACAGCCACGACACGTACTCGTTCGGCGTCACCGACCACGGCGCGCAGACGTTCACCTGCCGGGGCAGCACCCACGTCAGTGCGGCCGGCATGGTCATGGCGTTCAACCCGGACGACCCGCACGACGGGCGGTCGGCCACCGGGCCCGGCTTCACCTACCGCATGATCCACCTCGGCCCGGACCTGGTGACGGAGCTGCTCGGTTCCGCGGGCCGGCCCTTGTTCCGCGCGCCCGTTGTGGGAGACCCGGCGCTGGCCCGCCGCCTCCGTCTGCTGCATACCGTGCTCACCGGTTCGTCCACCCCCTTGCGGCGGCACGAGTGCCTGATGTCCACCGTGGGCC
>DASWVA010000260.1:0-2636 GCA_036401415.1 Streptosporangiaceae bacterium | reverse complement strand
CGGCACCGGCCAGCCGGACGGCCAGCTCCTGGAGGGCGGCGGCGGCTTCGGCCAGACCCGGTTCCGCGGCACTGGCGTGGGACGCCCGGACGCGAAGGCGGGTCACGTCCTGGGCCAGCCGCCAGATCCGTTCGCCCGGGTTCGCTGAGTTTTCCGGGGTTGCCGAGGGTCCTGCGACGCTCGACACGAGTAGGCCGGCCGGGGCTGGCGGGATCACGGCGGCGGGGTCGATGGCGCGGAGGGCGTCGGCCAGGGGCCGGAGCACGCTGTCGATCAACTGGGGCGCGGTCCAGCGCAGCGCCGGGGCACCCGGCCCGGGCTGAAGGAGTTCCGTGGCCAGGGCCCAGGCACGGTCGATGCTCGAAGCGAGATCGGCGGCCAGGTCGCCGGAGGTCCCGCCCCGTGTGGTTAGGCGGAAGGAATCAGCCCGGGCCCGCAGAGCCGGAAGATCGGCGTCGGCGAGCGCCGTGCCCCGGGCATACTCCGCGCCGGGCGCGGCCGGGGAGTGCGGATCGGACGGCGGCAGGTAGGCAGCCAGCGCGCCGGCCAGGCGGGCCAGGGTGGCCGCGGCGGACTCGAGCACCGCGGTGACGTTGGCCGGGGCGGGGCCGGCCGCGACCGTGGGATCGCCGGCGATCACCTCCCGGGCGAAGCTGGCCGCCACGTCCAGGCGTTCGGCCAGCAGGGCCCAGGCCGCGTCCCGGTGCGGCAGCAGGTAGTCGCTCTCGTAGAACAGCTCGAAGCTCGGGCCCGCGGTCCGGCCCGGGTACTCCGGGCCCGCGGGCAGGGTCGTGATCAGGGCGCCGAGCGGGCTGATGACCTGGACCATGAGGGCGACGGTGGCGTCGGCCAGCGCCCGCAGCTGGGCGTCCGTCTCATCGGTGTGCGCGAAGAAGCGCTCGAAAATCAGCAGCAGGACTTCATAGGCCACGTTGAACAGGTCCATGACCCGGGCCGTCACCGGATCGCTGACCAGCGGGACTTCCAGGCCACGGTCACCCGGGCGGACGTTGACGGCCTGGACCGGGCGGGCCGCCATCAGGCCGAGGTTCGCCTCCTTGGCCTGCAGGTACTCGTCCAGGATCTCGACGAACTGGCCGAAGTGGGCGTCCTGCCAGGCCCCGCGGGGCCCCTCCCCCTGCTCGAGGATCTCGTCGATGGCCCGCTGGGCCGAGGCCAGGTCGGTCACCGGAACCAGTTCCGGCCAGCCGAAGTACTCCGAGGTGGCCTGGGCCCGGGGCGGCCCCACGAACAGCCAGTCCTCGCCGTGGGATTCGGCCAGGTGCCGGAAGCCCGCCTCGATCGAGCGGTACAGGTGCCCGACCGTCCTGAAGTCCTGGCCGCGAGGCACGATGTCGCCCGCCTCCATCAGCGGCTGGGCCCGCCCGAAGGCGGCCATCCCGTCGGCGTCGGCGATGTCCATGCCCTCGGGACGTTCGAGGAACATGAAGTGCCGCACCGCCTCCTCACCGAACGGCAGCAGCGCCAGGTGCACGCCGGCCGGGTAGTGACTGGCCGGATGGGGAAAGTTGGGCCGGGACAGGTGCGGTGCGGCGCCGATCGCGGACAGCAGGTTCTGCACCAGGGCCAGGTGCAGCATCTCCTGGGTGGACACGTGCGCGATGACCTTGCGCCAGCGGCGGGCGGCGGCCAGCTCGGCCTCGGTGAGGCCCTCGCCCTCATCCTGCTTGAGCGTGAACGCGGCGAACAGGTACTGGCACATGATGCCGTGTTCCAGCTCGGCCGCCTCGCACAGCATGTAGATGAGCGCCTCGCGGTGCTCGATGACGAACGGCGTCTCGGGCGGGGCCAGGCCGCCCCGGCTGGCGATGACCTGGGCCAGGCGGCCCGTCGCAGTGGCCGGCTGAGCGGCCTGCTGGGCAGTCTGATGGCTGCTCCGCTGGCCCGGCTGCTGGCCCGGCTGCTGGCTGGTAGTCATTGATCTCCCCGGGTGGACTGATGCCGCATGGGGCCAGTTTTGCCACAGCGGGCGCGATTTACCTAGCGGATTTGGCCCTTCTTCGCCACGGGTGAACGGCTCGCGGATCCTGCCCGCCACTCAGTGGCGAAGCTGCACGTTGAACCGTGCGGCCTGCGGCGCGAGGTGGTCGCGTTCGGGGAGGGTGCACTGGTTCAGGCCGTCATGGCCCGGGTGCGGCGGCCTGGGCGAAGGCCTGCATGGAGGGGAACTCCCAGTCGGGAGTGACGCCGGCGGGCGGTTCCGGGGTGGCGCCCCAGCCCGGGTGGTCGTGCCGCCGGTTGATCCACACGGTGGGCAGGCCGAACTGCTTGGCCGGCACGTGATCGTGGAACAGGCTCTGGGCCACATGCAGCAGCCGGCCGGCCGGAATCCCGAGGTGGTCAGCTTCAGCCAGCAGGGCTTCGAAGTTCCGCGGCGACGGCTTGTAGGAACCGATGTCCTCAGCGGTCAGGATGCCGGTGAAGGTGACGCCGAGGCGGCGCTTGCTGGCCGCGAACGAGATCCGGTCCACATTGGACAAGATGATCAGCTGGTAGCGCCGGGCCAGAGCGGCCAGGGCCCCGGGTGAGTCCCCGAACGCCGGCCAGGCCGGGACCGAGGTGGCCAGCCGCTCCGCATCCTCCTCGGTGACCTGGGCGCCCAGCTCGCGGCCCAG
>DASWVA010000259.1:0-9549 GCA_036401415.1 Streptosporangiaceae bacterium | reverse complement strand
CGAATCCCGGACTATCGCGAGTACGCTTTCCTCTGCATTCGCGCTGTAGTCCGGCGGCGCAACAAGTTTACTGGCCAGCAGCAGATCAAGTATGTGACAGTCCCCGTTCAAGTAGTCGATGACTGCTTCCCAGCCACGCTCCGCCTGGTACTGAGGGGTAAGGACCGAGGAGTAGAGGTCGATCGACAATCTGCTCTCGTCGCCCCCGGCAAACCGAAACCACTTACGGACTGTGCCCTCGAACTGTCCGCGGATGATGCGGCTCCGGCTGGGAGGCAGGGGTGCGTCATCAAGAACCAGGCTCACGGACATGCCCGCGCGCGTGAGCGCGGCTGCGGCCAGCGAGAACACCCCGTGCACCAAATTCGGCTCCCGAAGCCGGTGCACCCAGAACATCGCGGACGGCAGCGCGGACGGCGACTCCGGCAGGCCGGGAACTATGAATCCGCTGTCACGAAGCAACTCAACCACGGATTCGTAACGCAGCTCGTACTCCCTCGGCCACCCCCAAACCTCGAAGGCGTCGCCGTCACGGTAGCCGTCGCCCAGCAGCCTACGCAGGGTCCGGTTGAGCTGTTCGCAGTGCAGGCGCGTCGGACCGGCACTGGCCTCTTTACTATTTTCCCAACTGCGGTAGGTTGAGTGACCTACCCCAATTTCCCGGGCAAGGCTCTGCTGGCTATGGCGGGTGAGTTCCCGCCACGCTGTGGTCTGGATCTGAGCCCGCCGCCGCTGTTCAGCGGTCAGGTGCACAGGCCTCTCGACCGGGCGTCCGCCATTTGCCATGTACGTAACGTATATGAGCGCTCATAGGCTTGTTAATAACGTGGTTTTCGAGCAGGGTTACATTGCTCCCGCGCTGCGCTTACCTGGGTATGTGCTCACCACTGCGAAAGTCGCCCCCTCAGCAGTACGCCTGCTGAGGCAGCTCAGCAGGTTCCTGACGCGCCCGACCCGCGCGCTGGGCGGCCGGCTGTTTTTCGAAGACGACGCCCGGGCGCTCCGTTACGGCTGGCAGATCCAAACTCGCCGTGCTGGCCTGGGCCGCTCTTACCGCGATCCGCGATTCAGTCAGTTGGCCCAGTGCCCCGACTGCCGTGGCCGCGGAACCAACGTCGCCGGTCGTCGCTGTTGTCGCTGCTCGGCTACTGGCCGGATTCACCTCGGGCAGAACCGAGACGCCAAGCAAGGCGGTGTTGATTGACATGTGGCCGCACCGTTCAGAGAATCCCCGCAACAGCCGCAGACTCCTATCCCAACTGCATGCCGCGCTCACGCCCGTGAGACGGCCCAACATCCTGATCCTCCTATGGCGTTGGCGCTATGAACTCGCACTGCTGACCGGGCTGCCGGCCGCTGTCTCTGTGCTCATCCACGCGATCGGCGCCGCGTCCACCGTAGTCGCCTCGACGGCGCTCATCTGTCCGGTCGCTCTTTGGGAGCCTGCCCGGCGACTGGCGGTTGCACAGGCGTGGTGCATCATCACGCCGCACCGGGTGAGGACTGGCTGCGCACAGGCCTGGATCCATTCGCGCTCGGGAAAGATTCCGGTTGTTCTGTTCACCAGGCCACAGCCCTACGGTGAAAGTGTGCTGCTGTGGTGCCGGGCCGGCACCAGTCCGCGGGACTTCTTCCCAGCCCGTCCACTGCTCACGGCCGCCTGCTGGGCCCGCGATGTCGGCATCACTCCTGACGAGCGCCACGCCCAGTTGGTCACGCTGCACATCATCCGCCGCGACGGCTGGGAGTGGCCATCCGGGCCGGGTGACGATGCGACCGGACCATACACGCCGCCGGAGCCTCCGGCGGGTGAGCTGGGGCCAGGTCTGCAGTGATTGTTTCCGGGCGACCCTAGAGGCGTCTTACGGAACGGCGGCTCAGCGTGGTGCGGCGTCGACGTGTCTCCCGGACGGCAGCGTGAAGACGGTGACGAGCCGGTGCCCGGCACTGCGCAAGTCCTCGGGTGACTGGACCAGGTGGACTGCACGCGCCCAACCGTCCGGAAGGCGCGGCGCGCGCCGTTCACGGAGAGTGCGGGCCAGTCCTATGCACTGCGACGCCGATTGAGGCGGATCCGGTGCTTCAGGGTGGTGCGGAGCTCTTCCAGCGCCACGGCCGCCGCGGGGAGGGTGGGCCTGGGCCGCCGGGGCTCCCGCACCCCCGCCAGTGGCGGCCGCCGGCCGCGGTTGGTCAGCCGGCCGAAGAGGCGCCGCAGCGAGTGGGCCACACCGCGCCCATCCTTCGGCTCACGAATTCAAGTCATATCTTGAGTATGCGCCTAAATTCCCGGAACCGCACGCGGCCGCGGTGCGTCTGACGGGCAGGAGCCACATCCCCGGAGGCCGGCCGTGAACCGATTTGCCGCCATCGCCGGCACCGCACCCCGCGGCGCGCGCCTGGCCAGCATGGTCGCGGCATCGATCGCCCTGTGCGGATGTGGCGCCGCCGCGGCCACGGGCGCGATCAGCCCGTCGCGAACGCCCCCGCGGCTCCGTCGCGGGCGGTGCTCACCGGCACCATCGCCATCTGCTCCGGCCTGCCCTACTCGATGCTGCTGCCGGCTAACCGCCCGCCGAAGTTCTTCTCCGCCCCCGCCACGGTCGTACTGCGTCACGGCGCCACGGTGGTGGCCCGCGAGCGGGTAGGCCGGAACCAGCCCTACCACTTCGCCGCGGTCCCGCCCGGCCGCTATGTCGTCCGCGCCTGGTACACCGGCGGCAACGTGTCGACGTTCCGGGCCGTCACGGTGGCGGGCGATGCCGCTGTCCGCGCCGACCTGCCCAACTTGTGCCGTTGACCAAGGCCGTGCCCGCGCGATTACCGCAGCTGCCCGCCGCCGGTCTGGTCGAACCGGCAGACGCCGTCGACCAGGGTGGCCACGACGCTGATACCGGCGATACGGTCCGGGCTGACCGCGGTCGGGTCTTCGGACAGCACGGCCAGGTCGGCCAGCTTGCCGGGGGCGATCACGCCCCGGCCGTGCTCGGCGTGGCTGGCGTAGGCCGAGCCGCTGGTGTATGCGCGCAGGGCCTGCCCGGCGGTGATCGCCTCGACCGGGTTGAACGGCGCCCCGGTGGCGGTCCGGCGGTTCACCATGTCGTGCACGCCGAGCAGCGGCGCCCCGGCCACGACCGGCCGGTCCGAACTGCCGGGCAGGGTCAGGCCGGCCGCCAGCAGTGACTGCTGCCGGTACAGCCAGCCGTGCCGCTGCGGGCCGACCGCGGCCAGCATCCCGTCGCCGAGTTCGCTGGCGAACCGGCCCTGGGGGACCGGGACCACACCGAGCTGGGCGGCCCGCTCGACCTGGTCCGGCCGGGAGGTGGCGAAGTGCTCGATCCGGTGCCGGGTGTCCGGCCGCGGGTACCGCCGCTGGGCTTCGGCGTAGGCGTCCAGGGCGAGGTCGATGGCGCGGTCACCGATGGCGTGCGCGGCCACCTGCCAGCCGGACCGGTGCGCGGCGATGATCGTCCCGGTCAGTTCGGCCGCGTCGGCCTGCAGGTAGCCGCGGTCACCAGGGGTGCCGGCGTAGCCGTCGTGCATGGCGGCGGTCCGCCCGACCAGTGACCCGTCGGTGAAGATCTTCAT
Organism: Streptosporangiaceae bacterium; assembly: GCA_036401415.1. Lineage (GTDB taxonomy): Bacteria > Actinomycetota > Actinomycetes > Streptosporangiales > Streptosporangiaceae > Bog-532. Next base: position 5,964 of record DASWVA010000259.1, on the reverse strand, counting down.
CGCGCCGATCCGCAGCCAGTCGTCGCCGAAGCCGGTGCCGACACCGAGATCCAGCCCCAGCTCGAGGTCATCGCCGGGGTGGGCCGCGAGCGGGTGCAGCGCGTCGCTGACCACCATCAGCTCGACCCGGACCCGCAGCCGGCCGCGGTCGCGGGCGGCCTGGTAGGCGGCCAGCTCGACCGGTGTGTGCCCGATCCAGCCGCCGCCGATGCCGGCTTCGGTGACGCTGGTGATGCCCTCGCTCAGGTACTGGGCCCCGGCCCGGCCGATCGCGTCGGCCAGGGCCGCCACCGGGTAGGGGCGCACCAGGTCGGCCACCAGTTCCTGGGCCGTTTCCTGCAGCAGCCCGGTCGGGCGGCCCGCGGCGTCGGTCACCACCTTGCCGCCGGGCACGTCGATGGCCCGGTCGGCCATGCCGAGCTCGGCGAGCACGGCGCTGCTGACCACGCACATGTGCCCGGAGGTGTGCCGCAGCCAGACCCGGCGCCCGGGCGCGGCCCGGTCCAGGCCGTCCCGGTGCGGGTGCGCGCCGAGCTTGTTCTGGTCATAACCGGCCCCGATGACCCAGTCGCCGCCCGCCGTGGCCCCGGCCTGCCGGGTGACCGCCGCGTACACCTCGTCGAGGGACGGCGTGGCCGCCGGGCGCAGGTCGGCCTCGCTCAGCGTCAGGCCGAACCAGGCCATGTGGTTGTGGGCGTCGTGGAACCCGGGCAGCACCGTGGCCCCGGCCAGGTCCGCGACTTCACGGGCCCGGAGTTCGCCGGGGGCCGGGTCGACGGCGAGGATCCGGCGGCCCGCGATGGCCACCGAGCGGGCCCGGGGCCGGGCCGGGTCCATGGTCAGCACGTTCGCGTTGACCAGCAGCAGGTCAGCTTGGATGGCCGGGCTGGGCACCGGCACCTCCGGGGGCATCGGCGGGGGCGCCGGCCGGCAGGCGGCCCTCGGCCAGCGCCTGGAACGTCTCGCGGTACCAGGGACTCCACGGAACCGGGCGGCCCGCCTGGCCGATCTTAACGATCACCCGGTGCCCGTGCGCGATGGTCTGGCCATCGTCAGGATTGGCGCACCGGAACTGGTAGGTCGCGCTGGTCCGGCCCAGCTGGCCGGCCGACAGCTCGATCAGCAGCGCGCCGGGGGACTCCAGCGGCGCCACGAACTCCACGTGCAGCTCCCGGACCACGTACCGCAGGTCCGGGTCGCGCTCGGCGTAGCTGGTCCAGGCCAGGCCGAGCCGCTCGAACAGCGCCGACTGGGCCCGTTCCACGTGCACCGCGAACCGGGAGTTGTGCAGCGCGCCGTTGAGGTCCAGTTCGTCGAAGAACACCGGGCTGAGCCACCGGAACGGCGCGCTCATCTGGTGTCCTGGCCGTCCCGGCCGTCGCCCCAGGCGCCGGCCCGCGTGTCGTACACCGGGCCGGACAGCGTGCCGAGCTCCTTCTTGATCACACGCTCGGAGTCCGTGCGGGGCAGGTCGCCGGCGGCCTGCCAGAACCGCGGCACCTTGAACGCCGCCAGCCGTTCGCGGCAGTACGCGGCCAGCTCAGCCGGCTCGACCGCGGTACTTCCGGTCACGTAGTAGGCCTTGACCTCTTCGCCGCGGATCTCGTCGGGCACCGCGGCGACCGCGGCCAGCCGGATTCCCGGGTGGGTCAGCAGCACCTCCTCGACCTCGCGGGCGGCGACGTTCTCCCCGCCGCGCCGGATCATGTCCTTTAGCCGCCCCACGTGGTAGACCCGGCCGCCGGCGTCCATCCGGCCGAGGTCGCCGGTGCGGAACCAGCCGTCGCGCAGCACCGCTGCCGTCGCCTCCGGATCGCCGTCGTACCCGTCCATCATGCCCGGGCCCGCCAGGGTGATCTCCCCGGTTTGCCCGGCCGGGACCGGCTGGCCGTCGTCCCCGGTGATCTGTACCTTCCGGTAGCTGACCGGGCCGCCCAGGCACCCGGTGCCAACCAGCTCATCGTGATCGGCGTCGGTGACGCGCAGGTCAGCGCCGGTCTCGGTCATGCCGAAGGCCTCGTACCAGGGCACCCCCCAGCGCTCCTCCAGCGTGGCGTGCAGAGCGGTCGGGATCGCCGAGCACTGCACCACCCGGACGCGGTGGTGGCGGTCGCCGGCATCGGGCGGCATGCGCAGCAGCAGCCCCGGCATCGCGCCCAGGCAGTAGAAGTACGTCACCCGGTGCTCGCGGACCCTGGCCCAGAACGACGACGGGTGGAACCCGTCCAGGATGACCAGCTCGGCCCCGGCCAGCAGCCCGGCGGCGACGTTCCACTGCGGGTCGATGTAGGAGAACGGCTGCGCGGTCAGCAGCACGTCCCCCTCGCCGAGGCGGGGGAACTCGGTGACCATGCTCCCGCCCAGCCTCGTCCAGTAGCGGTTCGGCAGCACGCAGCCCTTCGGCCGGCCGGTGGTGCCCGAGGTGAACTGGATGTTGGCCGTCCCGGCCGGATCCGGGGCGCCGAAGCCGCCTCGCCGATCCCCGGCCCGGGCTGCTTCGGCGGCCAGGTCCGCGGCCGGAATGACCCGCCCGAGCGCGGGCAGGCCGGCGGGCAGCCGGTCCAGCAGCGGCCCGAACTGGGCGCCGGGCACGACGGCGGACACACGGGCGGCCCGCAGCACGTGCCCGGCGTCCGCGGTCTGGTACCTGGTGTTGACCGGCACGGCCACCGCGCCCAGGAGGGACAGGGCGATCCAGGTCAGCGGGAAGGCTGCCTCGTTGGCCAGCAGGAGCGCCACCCGGTCACCCGGCCGGACACCCCGGTCACGCAGCGCCTGCGCGTACCCGGTGACCAGCCGGTCGACGTCGGCGAACGTCAGCACGTCACCGGGGTCGAAGCGCCAGGCGACCCGGTGCGGCCATTTCACCGCCGCGACGCGGACCGCCTCGGCGAGCGTGGCGGGCACCGGGGACTGAGGCGCGGCCGGGTCAGCGCTGGTCATCGGCCGCCCCCGGGGCCACGGTCAGCGCGGCGAAGTCGGTCTCGGTGGCCATGGCCTCCTCCAGCGCGGATTCGGCCCCCCGGTCCAGGGCCTGCTTGGCCAGGGCCAGGGCGAGAGCCGGCTGGTCCCGCAGCCGCGCCGCGATCGCGGCCGCGGCCTCCTCGTGCCCGCCCGCCGCCGCCACCCGGTTCACCAGGCCCAGCTCGAGCGCGCGGCCGGCGCCGAACCGCTCGCCCAGCAGCAGCAGTTCCTTGGCCCGGACCGGGCCGACCAGCAGGGGCAGCAGCCGGGAGATGCCGCCGGTCACGCTGAGCCCCACCGACACCTCGGGGAACCCGAACTGGGCGTCCTCGGCCGCCACCACCAGGTCGCAGCCGAGCGCGAACTCACAGCCGGCGCCCAGGGCGTAGCCGTGCACGGCCGCGATGACCGGCCCGGGGAACCGCCGGATGGCCCGGGTCACGTCCTGGATCTGCTCGACCCGCAGCCGGGTGGCCAGCGGCGTCTCCGGCGGCAGCGGTTCCTTCAGGTCGTGCCCGGAGCAGAACGCCCGGCCCCGGCCGGCCAGCACGATCACCCGCGCGCCGTCCGGCCCGGCCCGGTCAAACGCGGCGACCAGGGCGGCTGTGAGTTCCGGCACGACCGCGTTGAGCCGCTCCGGGCGGTTCAGGTGGATCCACGCCACCGACCCGGTCAGCTCGTACTCGACCACCACGTCATCGGCCCTTCTGCTCGTCGGTGACCCTGGTCGCGGTGACCCGGGGATCGGCGGGGTCCAGCCCCCAGCGGTACCGGTACACCGCGGCCACGATGGCCGGCGTCCCGGGCCGTTCCGTGCCCCCCGGGGCCGGCGCCGCCATCAGCCGCATCGGGGTCCAGTCGTCGCCGTGCGGGTTGCCGTATCCCTGGACCGGCAGCAGCCGCCCGCCGTGGCGCTGGTAGAAGCGGATCCGCCGGTTCCTGATCTCCACCTCGGCCGGGTCGCAGCCGGGTTCGTCCGGGTCCTCCACGTCCCACACCAGCAGTGGGTAGTGCCTGGCCCCCAGCCAGGCCATGAGCCGGTCCCACATGATCCCGCCCAGCCCCTGACCGCGCTGACCGGCCACGAAGTACCGCAGGAACATCCAGCCGGACCCGTCCAGGGGCCGGAGCATGATGAACCCGCGCGGCTCGCCGCCCTGCACCAGCGCCAGCGCGCTCTCCCCGGCCTCCCGCCCGGTGGTGAGCGACGCGAAGCCCGCGCGCAGGTGCGGCGCGAACCCGTCCTCGTAGATGCGCCGGACCTGGGCGGCCCCCTCAGCGTGGAGAGATTCGACCGGTTCGAGCTCATAGTCGGCGGTGTTCATCGAAGTCCGGGTCCCTCCCTCGGCCAGCAGTGGCCCAGCCAGGCTAGGGCCTCCCCGACGGTGGCCACGGCCGGGGCATCGGGAACGGCGGGCCGGTCCACCATGACCACCGGCAGGCCGAGCTGCCGCGCCGCGGCCAGCTTGGCCGAGGTCAGCGCGCCGCCGCTGTCCCGGGTGACCACGACGTCGATGGCGTGCGCGCGCAGCAGGGCCAATTCATCCGCGAGCCCGAACGGCCCGCGCGCCGTCACCACCCGGACCCGGAGCGGCAGCGGCGGATCCGGGGCCTCGACCGAGCGGATCAGGTACCACCGGTGCCGGTCAGCGGCGAAGGGCCGCACCCCGCCCCGGCCCACGGTGAGCAGGACCCGCTCGCCCGGCAAGTGCGCGGCCGCGGCCGCCAGCGAGGGCACCCGCCGCCAGTCGTCGCCCGGCCCCGCCGTCCAGCCGGGCCGGCGTAGCACCAGCAGCGGGACGCCCAGCCGGGCTGTGGCCGCCACCGCCGTGGCGGTGATGCCCGCGGCGAACGGATGGGTGGCGTCGACGACCGCGCCGACCTGCTCCCCGGCCAGCCAGGCGGCCAGGCCGTCCGGTCCGCCGAACCCGCCGGTGCGGGTGCGCCCCGGCGGCAGCACCGGGTCGGACGTCCGCCCGGCCAGTGAGCTGATCACCTCGGTGCCGGGCCGGCCCGCCAGCCGGGCTGCGAGCTCCCGGGCCTCACCGGTACCCCCCAGCACCAGCACGCGGTTGGTCACCAGTGCATCGTAGGGTGCTGATCCATGAGGAAGATCGCGGTCATCGGCATCGGCGCGGGGGATCCCCGGCAGGTCACCATGGAGGCGGTCGAAGCCCTCAACCGGGCCAGCGTGTTCTTCGTCCTGGACAAAGGACCGGACAAGCAGCAGCTGGCTGATGTACGCCAGGAGATCCTCGGCCGCTACGTCCGCGACCACGGGTACCGGCTGGTCCACCTGCAGGACCCCGAACGCGACCGGACCGCCGGAAGGTACGCCGAGGCCGTGGCCGACTGGCGCCGCCGCCGGGCCGACGCCTACGAGCAGCTGATCACCGCAGAGCTCGGCGAGGATGAGACCGGGGCCTTTCTGGTCTGGGGTGATCCCTCGCTGTTCGACAGCACGCTGCCGATCCTGGCCGACCTCACCGCCCGCGGCGTCCGCTTCGGCCTGGAGGTCATCCCCGGGATCAGCAGCGTCTCCGCGCTCGCGGCCCGGCACCGCATCGGGCTCAACCGGATCGGCTCACCCGTGCAGGTCACCACCGGGCGCCGCCTGGCGGTGCAGTGGCCACCCGGGGCGGACGACGTGGTCGTCATGCTGGATTCCCAGGGGGCCTACCAGCAATTTTCCGATCAGGATATCGAAATTTTCTGGGGCGCCTACCTGGGCACCCCGGACGAGATCCTCATCTCCGGCCCGCTGTCCCAGGTTGCCGACCGCATCACCGGGGCGCGGGCCGAGCACCGCCGGCGCAAGGGCTGGATCATGGACACCTACCTGCTGCGACGGCGATCTGAGTCCAGCTGAGGGGACCATGCGGTTCCTGTCTCCGCGGGCCGTAGGAGAACATGAGGGGCATGCGCGTTCTCGTCACGGGCCACCGCGGCAACGTGGGGGCCCTGGTCGCCCGGTACCTGACGGGCCTCGGTCACGACGTG
>DASWVA010000258.1:0-1613 GCA_036401415.1 Streptosporangiaceae bacterium | reverse complement strand
GGCCCGGCGGCGGCGTTACGCTCATGCCATGACCAAGGCCGGTACGTGGGCGGCGTGGCGGTTCCTGATCACGCCGCGGTGGCTGGCCTGGCATGCGTTCGCGGTGGTGGCGTTCTGGGGCATGTTCTGGCTGGGCGACTGGCAGCTGCACCGCGCCCTGGACGGGAACCCGCTGAGCTGGGCCTACACATTTGAGTGGCCACTGTTCGCGCTGATGGGCGCGGTGTTCTGGGGCAAGACGATCCGGGACGAGTACCGCATCCGCACCGGCCAGGTGGCGCCGCCCGATGAGGTGCGCCTCCCCGCCGGCGCCTACGACGCCGACGGCACTACAGCGGGTAGTATGACCGGTGTGCTCGAGGTGTACGACCCCGAGCTGGCCGACTACAACGCCTATCTGGCCCAGCTCAACCGCAAGGCGGAGAGCAATGGCCGGTAGCGCCCCCCGAAGCGATCCCAATCCCCCGCGGAGGTAGCACCGGTGCGAGGAACCGTGCTCCGGTACCGGGTGATGGCTTACATCACCGGTGTGGTCCTGATGGTGCTGTGCTTCGTCGGCATCCCCCTGCAGATCGCCGGGCACCCGGCGCTGGTCAACGTGGTCGGCACCGCGCACGGCATTTTGTACATCGTCTACCTGGTCGCAGCGGCGCTGCTGGCCTGGAAGCTGCGGCTGCGCCCGGACCGGACCATCGTGGTGCTGCTGGCCGGCACGATCCCGGTCCTCACGTTCGTGGCCGAGCGCTGGATGACCCGCCGCTACATCAACCCGGCTCTGGCTGCCGAGGCCGCCGCCGCCGGGCCGGTTCCGGCCCCCGCAGGCCGGGCCGCCCAGCAGGCTGCCCAGTCTGATCATTAATTGACCGATCACTACTTCAGCGCCCGGCCGCAGACAGCGCACCGGCCGGGCCGGGTGCACGTGCTCCTGGCCGACGTCCACCTGACGCTGGACACCGACACGGGGGTGTTCTCCCCCGCCCGGCTGGACGCGGGCACCCGCTTGCTGCTGGACGTCGCGGCCATCCCCCCGGCCGCCGGTGACCTGCTCGACCTGGGCGCCGGCTACGGGCCGATCGCGCTGGTGCTGGCGGCCCGGGCCCCCGGCGCGACCGTGTGGGCGGTGGACGTGAACGAGCGGGCGCTGGACCTGTGCGCCCGCAACGCCGCCCACGCCGGGCTGGGTAACGTGCGCTGCACGCTGCCCGGCGACCCGGCGCTGCCGGAAACATTCGCCGGCATCTGGTCGAACCCGCCCATCCGGATCGGCAAGCAGGCCCTGCACGGCCTGCTGGGCGGCTGGCTGCCCCGGCTGGAGCCGGACGCCGCGGCCTGGGCGGTGGTGCAGCGCCATCTGGGTGCCGACTCGCTGCACCACTGGCTGGCCGGGCAGGGCTGGGCCGTGACCCGGGCCGCGGCCCGCGGCGGCTACCGGGTGCTGCGCATCACCGCGCCGGAAACCACGGACCGCGCTGCGGGGGTGCCCTCGTGAGCGAGCCGGAGCACCGGTTCCGCCAGCTGCGGGCCACCGACGTCAAGCGGCTCAACCGCACCTGGCGGCGTGGCACCCAGGCCCGCGTCGCACTGCTGCTGGACTCGGTCACCCAGCCGTTCAA
>DASWVA010000257.1:0-1641 GCA_036401415.1 Streptosporangiaceae bacterium | reverse complement strand
CGTCCGCCGGGCCGACGGCAGCGTGGCGGCATTCCAGGTCACCGAGGTCCGCCTCTACCTCAAGGCCCACTTCCCGACGGCTGCCGTCTACGGCGCCGCCCCCGGCCCCGAACTGCGCCTGATCACCTGCGGCGGCACGTTTGACTTCGCCCGCCACTCCTACCTCAGCAACGTCGTGGTCTACGCCACCGCCGCCGGCTGACCAGCCCCGGATCCGCCCGCCGTCCCCGCGACGATTACCGGCGCTGGGGAGCGCCACTCTTGACCAATTCGCCATCCGGTGTCTCAATGAAGGAAAAGATTCCAACTTAACCGACCCCTTGCCATCAGAAACGGACCGGTTCGCCGAATCTGACCGGGTAACTGGGCGGCTCACGACGGCGTGTGGCGGAAAGAGGCCAGAAGTGAACAGAATCAGGCGGCTGCTCACCGGGCTGGTCACCGGGCTGGTCACCGGGCTGGTCACCGGGCTGGGCGCCCGGCGGGGCGCCCGGCGTCTCCCACTGGCCACAGCCGCCATCCTGGGCGCCGCCGCCTGCGTGGTTGCGGTTCCGTCCGCCGTTACCCCGGCTGCGGGCGCCACCGCCGTTACCACCGCCGCCGCCACGACGATCACCGTCAACGGGACCAGCGCGGGCCGGACCTTCGACGGGGTCGGGGCGATCAGCGGCGGTGGCGGCAACACCCGGCTGCTGACCGACTACCCGGCCGCTCAGCAGCAGCAGATCCTGGACTATCTGTTCAAGCCCGGCTACGGCGCCGACCTGCAGATTCTCAAGGTCGAGATCGGCGGGGACACCAACTCCACCGACGGCTCCGAGTCCAGCACCGAGCACGCCTCAGGCGCGGTGGGCTGCGGGAACGGGTATGAGTTCTGGCTCATGGAACAGGCCAAGGCGCGCAACCCGAACATCAAGCTGTACGGGCTGGCCTGGGGCGCCCCGGGCTGGATCGGCGGCGGCAACTTCTGGTCCACCGACATGGTCAGCTACCTGGTCAGCTGGCTGAACTGCGCCAAAGCCGACGGGCTGACCATCAACTACCTCGGCGGCTGGAACGAACGCGGCTACAGCATCTCCTGGTACGAGCAACTGCGGTCCACCCTCAACGCCGACGGCTACTCCGCCGTCCAGATCGTCGGCGCCGCCAGCGACTGGAGCATCGCCACTGACCTCGCCTCGAACAGCGCCTTCTCCCAGGCCGTCCAGATCATCGGCGTGCACTATCCCTGCCAGGGCGGTGACGGCGGGAACGCCGGCACCTGCCCGGGCAACTCCACCGCCACCGGCACCGGCAAGCCGCTGTGGGCCAGCGAGAACGGATCCCAGGACCTGAACTCGGGCGCGCCCGCCCTGATCCGGTCGATCACCCGCGGCTACGTCGACGCCGGCCTGACCGCGTACATCAACTGGCCGGTGGTGGCCGCGATCTACCCGGACCTGCCTTACAACACCGACGGGCTGGTCCTGGCCAACCAGCCCTGGTCCGGCGCGTACAGCGTGGGGGAGAGCCTGTGGGCCACGGCCCAGGTCACCCAGTTCACCTCGCCCGGCTGGCAGTTCCTCAACTCCGGGTCGGGCTACCTGGGCGGAGCTGAATCCAACGGCAGCTACGTGTCGCTGAAGTCCACCGACGGGACCG
>DASWVA010000256.1:0-3902 GCA_036401415.1 Streptosporangiaceae bacterium | reverse complement strand
ATCACCCTGGTCGACCGGGCTGAATACAAGCGCCGCCAGTACCCGCCCGGCCCGAAGATCACCAATAAGAACTTCGGCCGCGACCGGCGGCTGCCGATCACCAACAGCTGGCGCGAGCCACCGCCCGGCGAGACCAGGGCGGCGCCGGGGCAGGTTCCGGACGCCCAGCCGCCGCGGCGGCTGGGCGCGCGCTGATCACACCCTGGGGCCGTTACACGGCACCTGCTCAGCACGGGCTGCCTGATCGCGCGTCTTGTGAAGATCCACGAAAAGCGAGAGAGTGTTGCCGATCACTCTCAGTAAATGACCGGACGCGACGAGAGACATCAGGAGACCCGGATGCCTGCTTCAGCCGATGCACCTCGCCGCGGGCTCAGCCGCCGTCAGGCCCTCACCGGCCTCGGGCTCCTGCTCGCGGGCGGCGCGTCCGCCCAGGGTGCGGGGGCTCAGGCCGTCACCGGGCAGGCGGCCGCCGGGCGCATCCGGCACCCTGATGCGCGCCCGGTGGCGGGGCTGACCAGCCTTCAGCTCGCGGGACAGCGGATCATCGGCTCCTATCCCGGCCTGACCCCGCCCGCCAGCCTGCTCACCGACATCAGCCAGGGACGGCTGGCCGGGGTCATTTTCTTCGGGGACAACATCTCCAGCGAGGCCCAGATCGCCACCGTGATCCGGCAGTTGCGCCAGGCGCAGGCGCAGAGCCCAGTTCAGGTGCCGCTGCTGCTGATGACCGACCAGGAAGGCGGACAGGTCCGGAGGCTGCCCGGGCAGCCAACGCTGTCGGAGAAGCAGATCGGCCAGTCCGCCAATGCGGTGGCGGTGGCCACCGCGGCCGGAACCGGGGCCGGGCAGAACCTCGCCGGCGTGGGCATGAACGTCAATCTGGGCCCGGTGCTGGACGTCTACTACCAGGCGGGCAACTTCATCGACGAATACCAGCGCTCCTACAGCAGCAACCCGTCCGTCGTGTCCACCCTGGGCCGGGCGTTCATCACCGCCCAGCAGAAGACCGGAGTGGCGGCCACCGCCAAGCACTTCCCCGGCCTGGGATCGGCCGCCACGAATCAGGACACCGACGCCGGGCCGGTGACCCTGAACGTGCCGCTGAGCAAGCTGCGCAACACCGACGAGGTGCCCTATCCGGCGGCGATCTCCGCCGGCGTCAAGCTGGTCATGGTGAGCTGGGCGGTCTACCCGGCGCTGGACGCCAGCCGCCCGGCGGGCCTGTCGCCCGCCGTCATCCAGCGGGAACTGCGCGGCCGCAATCGTTTCACCGGCGTCACCGTCACCGACGCACTGGAGGCGGGAGCGCTGAATGCGTTCGGCACCACCAGCCAGCGTGCCGTCACCGCCGCGGCGGCCGGAATGGACCTGATCCTGTGCGCGGCCCGGGACGCCAGCCAGAGCGAAGCCGCCACCACCGCACTGGCCGGCGCGCTCGACAGCGGGCAGCTCAGCCCGGCCACGTTCAGCGCGGCGGTCAGCCGGGTCACCGCGCTGCGGGCCGGCCTGTTCTGAGGGTTACCGGGCGCGGCGGTAACTTCGTGCGTGGACCCGCCGCTCCCCGGCGGGCCAGATAGGAGCCGGTCAAGCATGGATCTGCCCGAAGACCTCGTCACGCTGCTGCACCAGCCCAGTGCCTGCTTCTTGTCCACCCTGATGCCGGACGGCTCACCCCAGCTGACCCAGACCTGGGTCGACACCGACGGCGTGCACGTCATCATCAACACCGTGCAGGGCTTCCAGAAGGTCAGGAACGTCGAGCGGGACCCACGGGTCGCGGTGACTGTCTCCGATCCGTCGAACCCGTTCCGCTACTACGCACTGCGCGGGCGGGTCGTGAACATCACCACCGAAGGCGGTGCGGAGCACATCGAAGCTCTCGCTCAGCGTTACCTGGGTGGCCCCTACCCGTGGTACGGGGGCCGCGACCAGGTCCGGGTCATGCTCAGCATCGCCGCGGACAAGATCCACGCGATGGGCTAGCAGACCGGGCCGGCTGGGCTCGCGGCGGGTCAGCGCGGGCTCAGGCCGACGAGCAGGCTGTCCACCACGCGGGTGGCGAACTCCGCATCGTGCGGGACGATCTCGCACCGGCCGCGGGACATGGCCGCACCGGTCAGCGTGAGCATGGCCACCTCGATGTCGAGGTCTTCGCGGATCTGCCCGTCGGCCATGCCGCGCCGCAGCACGGACCGGATGATGTCACGCCGCGGCTCGACCAGGGTTTCGGCGTACCGGGCCATCAGCCGCGGGTATTTCTCGCCCTCGCCCAGCAGCAGCGTGTACTGCCGCTGGCGCGCGGGGTCCACGGCGTCCTGGCTCATCACGGCGACCAGGGCGATCAGGTCGTCCCGGACCGAGCCGGTGTCCGGATCCGGCAGCGGGGTCTTGAGTGAGCCGAGCGCAGCCAGCAGCAGGTCTTCCTTGTTGTGCCAGCGGCGGTAGACGGTGGCCTTGCCGACACCGGCCCGGGCCGCGACCGCCTCCACGCACAGCCCGTCGGGGCCCTTCTCGGCGAACAGCTCAAGTGCGGCCTGGATGATGGCCTGCTCGGCGCGTTCGCTGCGCGGGCGGCCGGGGCGGCGGCCGGCCGCCAGGGCGGGCCCGTGCGGGCCCGCCCCGGCGTCCCCAGCGTTGCCAGCGTGGCCGGCTTCCCCGGCGTCCTCGGCGTCCTCGGCGGTGAGGTTTACCGCGGTGATGCTCATAACGGCATTATCACTCTCCGCCCGGCGACCTGGCGGACTGGCGCTCCTGCCAGACGTCGAGCGCTTCCAGGGGATCGATCCCGTGCGGCTCGGTGGTCACCTCAAGAGCGGTCTCCAGGCCGGCCGGGGGCACGGCCTGAAAGGCGGGTGCCGCGGCGCCGAGCGCAGGCCGGGCCGGGGCGCTCGTCTTCGCCGGGATGCCCTCGGTGATGACTTCCGCCGCTTCCGGGGCGGCCGGGCGGTTCAGGCCCGGCATCCAGCGGAGCACCACGATCGCGCCGGCCAGCGAGATCAGGGCGGCCACGATCGTAGTCACGTGCATGGCGCTGACGAAGGCGTCGTTGGCCGGGCCGAGCAGGAAGTGCCCCGCCGGCCCGAGCCGGGCGGCCACCGCCTGCGTGGCCTCGATCGACCCGCCGGCCGCGCCCCGCGCGGTGGCCGGAAGGTGCGACAAGGTGGGGTTGAGCGCGGTGTGGTACGCCTGAGCCAGGATCGAGCCGAGCACCGCGGTGCCGAGCGCGACGCCGACCTGGCGGGCCGTGTTGGTGAGCGCGGAGCCGGCTCCGGCCCGCTCCCGCGGCAGCACGTCCATGACCGCGGACGTGGCGGCGGGCATGGCCACCCCGATGCCCGAGCCCTGGATGAAGAAAAGCAGGCCCAGCAGCCACACCGGGGACGCCGTGCCCAGCAGAACGTACCCGGCCAGGGCCAGGGACATGGTCAGCATGCCGCTCGTCCCGACGGCCTTGGCGCCGAACCGGCGGACCAGCGACGCGCTGCGCGGCGAGGCCAGGAGCTGGCCGGCCGCGAACGGGACGGTCAGCAGGCCGGCGCTGACCGGGCTGTAACCGAGCACATCCTGGGTGTAGAAGCTGGTGAAGAAGTACACCCCGCCCATGCCGAAGAACACCAGGCCGAGCGCGCCCACCGAGGCCGAGAGCCGGCGGTCGCGGAACAGCCGGACGTCCAGGGCCGGGTGACGGGTGCGGGACTCGTGCCAGGCGAACAGGCCGAGCACGGCCAGGCCGCCGAACAGCGGGCCGAGCACCGAGATGCTGCCCCAGGAGCCGGTGTCGCCCCCCTGGACGATCCCGTACACCACGAGCACCAGGCCCGCGATGGACAGCAGCACACCCAGGTAGTCGATGCCGGAGTGCCCGGGGTTACGCGACTCGGGGACCAGCACGCCCACCA
>DASWVA010000255.1:0-1966 GCA_036401415.1 Streptosporangiaceae bacterium | reverse complement strand
CTGGTCGTGCTGGCCGCGGGCGGCATGCCGCGGGCCCCGATCGGCGCGGTGCTGGCGGCCGGGGTGTTCGCGGCGGCCGGCGGCGGCCTGGCGCTGGCCACCCACTGGGAGGCGGACCGCGCCGCGGCCGTGCTGGCCGTGCTGGTCTTCATCATCAGCACGCGGATGGTGCGGCTCGTGCTCCGGGCGGCGCGGCTGCGCATCCCGCTGCTGCCCCGGACCGCGGCCGAACTGCAGGAGGACATCGACCCCGAGCCCGCGGCCCAGGTCACCCAGCGCACCAGGCTGGCCGTCGGCTACCTGGACAGCCTCACGGCCGCCTCGGCGGCGACGTTCGCGACCGCGGCCATCCTGCTCGTCCGGAGCCCGCAGTGGGCGACCTGGCTGCTGGCCGGGCTGATCGGCCTGGCCGCCGCGTTGCGGGCCCGCGACACGACCGGCGGCTGGCAGCGCACCGCGCTGGTGCTGGCCGGCGCGGCAGGAACCGGGTTCCTGCTCATCGCCGCGGTCGTCCATTCGCGGATGCCCGCCAGCGCGGCCCTGCTGGCCGCCGGGCTGGCCGCCGCCGGGCTGCTGGTGGTGGCGGCCGGGCGCCTGCCCGCTCGCCGCCAGGCACCGATATGGGGTCACCTGGCCGACCGGCTGGAGGGCCTGACCTCCTTCGCGCTGGTCCCGGCGCTGCTCCAGGTGCTGCACGTGTACGCCTACATCCGGTCGCTGGCCGGTTAGGAGCGGTATGCAGACCCGGCGTGACCACGTGCAGGCTCATCAGTTCGCCACCAACCGCCTGACCTCGGCCCTGGTGACCGGGGAAACCGGGCGCGGGCTGGCCCCGTTCCGGCGCGCCAGCCTGGGCGCGTTCGCCGGCATGATCATCGCCGCGCTGCTGTGCGGCGGGGCCCTGGTGTACGGGCTCATCGACCCGGCCTCGGCCGCGTCCGCCTGGCGCCAGCAGGGCTCCCTGGTCGTCGACGAGCAGACCGGCACCCGGTTCATCTACCTGGACGGGGCGCTGCACCCGACGGCCAACTACACCTCGGCGATGCTGCTGGCCGGTCACGACGCCGCCGTGCACGACGTGCCGGACAAGGCCCTGGCCGGGATACCGGACGGAGACACGATCGGCATCCAGGGGGCGCCGCAGACCCTCCCGTCGTCGCTGCTGGCAGGCGCCTGGGCCGTCTGCCTGTCCGCCCCGGCGCCGGGTGGCGTCGCCCTGGACCTGGCCCCCGCCCGGCACCGGACCGGGTCCACGGCCGGCCAGCTGATCCTGGCCGCGGCGCCGGATGGCACCCAGTACGTCCTGTGGAACAACCGGAAGTACCAGGTCGCGGCCAAGACCGCGCTGGTGGCGTTCGGGCTGGGTGAGCAGCAGCCCACCCCGGCCCCCGCGGGCTGGCTGGCCGACGTGCCCAGCGGGGCCCCGCTGGCGCCGCCGGTGATCCGGCGGGAGGGCCAGGTTGGCCCGCCGGTGGCCGGGGCGCCGGCCCGGATCGGCAGCATCTTCGAGACGACCGCGGCCGGCACCGCCCAGTACTTCGTCGAACTGGCCGACGGGCTGGCCCCGCTCAGCCGGACCCACGCCGCACTGCTGCTCGCGGCCGGCCAGGTGGGCGCGGTCCGGCAGGTGAGTCCGGCCGTCATCGAAACCACCCGGGCTTCGGCCAACCGGACGCTGCTCGGCGGGCTGCCCGACATGCTGGCCGGGGCCGCTTACCGGCCCGGCCCGGCCGCGCTGTGCCTGCTGCAGAAGTCCCCGGGCCGCCAGCCCGGGACGATCATTACTGACCCGGCCGCGGCCGGAAGCGGGGGCGTGCTGGTACCAGCCGGCACCGGCATGATCGTCCAGCCGCCCCAGCCCCGGACCGGGGTCGCGGCGGAGCCTTCCTACCTGGTCACCGACACCGGCAGCCGGTACCTGCTGGCCGACCCGGACGCCGCGCCCGCGCTGGGGCTCGGCGGGGTC
>DASWVA010000254.1:0-8716 GCA_036401415.1 Streptosporangiaceae bacterium | reverse complement strand
ATCCCCTCGCCCTCGTCCTGCACGGAAACCGCCACGGCGTCGCCTCCGGCGGCTGGCTCTACCACAACGGTTACGGTACCAGCCCCGTGACGGACCGCGTTCTCCATCAGATTGCTGAGGATCTGGTCCACCTTGTCGGCGTCCAGCCAGGTCTCGGGCAGGCCGTCGGTGACCCGGAGCTGGTACCGGCTTTCCGGCTCGCCCGCGGCGACCCGGCCGGCCATGATCCTGCGGGCCTGCCCGGGCACGTCGACCAGCTGGCGGTGCACTTCCAGGCGGCCCGACTCGATCCGGGACACGTCGAGCAGCTCGGTGATCAGCCGGGTGACCCGGTCCGCGTCCGCGTTGACCGTCTCCAGCATGACGCGCTTCTGGTCGTCGGTGAACCGGTGCCACTTGGCCAGCAGGGTCGCGGTGAAGCCTTTGACGCTGGTCAGCGGGGAGCGCAGCTCGTGGGCGACGGTGGAGACGAGGTCGGCGCGGCTGCGTTCCAGCCGGGCCCGCTGGCTCGCGTCGTGCAGCGACACCACCAGCCTCAGCACGCCGCGGCGGGGACGCGGCTCACGCACGTAACCCACCACGACCAGGACCTCGGTGCCGTCGGCCAGGAACAGCGGCCGTTCAGGGTGCCGGGTGCGGGTCTGCAGTCCGTGGTAGGGATCGGCCATGGCCCACCAGTCCCGGCCATCGGCGTCACGCAGCGGCAAGATGTCGAACAGTTCCTTGCCCAGGGCTCCGGCCGGGTCCACTCCGGTCAGCCGGGCGGCCGCCGCGTTGAACACGGTGACCTGCCCGGTCTCGTCGGCCATGATCAGGCCGTCGGGGAGTTCATCGGCCATGACGAGGCAGTCGGGCCCAGGCCCGGAAGCCGCCGCGAGCTGGCCGGGCTCCGGCCGCCGGCCGGTCTCCGCCAGCTCGCCGGGCCAGCCCAGTGCCGCTCGGCTCGTCATTGATCCACCCACTCCTGACCGTTACGGTTCTGGGTAACGGAATGTGATGAGACTCTAGCGTGCCCGCACTGACCGGACCGCCTCGCACCTGTCAATTCTGGGCCTTGCCACGCAAAAGGCCATAGACGTAAGCGATTCGTCACACCGGGCGAATACGTTGCGCGCGGGCGCTGGCGTAGAGGCAGACGGCGGCGGCAGTGGCCAGGTTGAGGCTCTCGGCCCGCCCGTAGATCGGGACCGCCACGGATTCATCGGCCAGCTCCAGCACGGAGGCGGGCATCCCCCAGGCCTCGTTGCCGAAGATCCACGCGGTCGGCGTGGCCAGCTCGGCCGGGGACAGGTCGTCCAGGGTGCGGCCGCCGCGCGCGTCCGCGGCCAGCACCCGCAGGCCCGCGGCCCGCAACGCGGCGACGGCCGGGTCCAGCCGGACCCCGGCGACCAGCGGCAGGTGGAACAGGCTGCCGGCCGAGGCCCGGACAGCTTTACCGTTGTAGGGGTCGACCGAGGCGTCGGAGAACAGTACGGCCCGGGCCCCGGCGGCGTCGGCCGCCCGCAGCACGGTGCCGGCGTTGCCAGGGTCACGCACGCTGGCCAGCACGGCGACCAGGGACGCAGGCCCGGACGGGCCGCTGGGCCCGGCCAGGGCCTGGTCCAGCGGAACGTCCACGAAGCCGCACACGGCCAGCAGTCCCTGGGGAGTGACGGTCTGGGCGAGCTCGGCCATGACCTCGCCGCTGACCGCGTGCACCCCGATACCCGCCTTGGCCATGGCGGCCACCAGGTCCTGGTGCCGGGTCCGGGCCTCGGCGGTGACAAAGAGCTCGGAAACCGGGGCTCCACTGCGGAAAGCCTCGGTAACGGCCTGCGGGCCTTCCGCCAGGAAGGCCCGCGCGCGCTGCCGGAGCGCCCGTTTGGTCAGCCGCCGGGCTGCTTTCAGCCGTGGGGTCCGGACGCTCGTGTATTCCGTGCCGCTGCCGTCAGGCAGCGGCACTAGTGCTGCCTGCCTCTTCCGATGCCGGCAGGTTGTCCCGGGCCACCCCGACCAGCGCGGTGAACGCCGCCTCATCGGATACGGCCAGCTCGGCCAGCATGCGCCGGTCGACCTCGACGCCCGAGGCCTTCAGGCCCTGGATGAAGCGGTTGTAGGTGATGCCGTTGGCGCGGGCCGCGGCGTTGATCCGCTGGATCCACAGCCGCCGGAAGGCACCCTTGCGGTCCTTGCGGTCCCGGTAGGCGTAGGTCATCGAGTGGAGCTGCTGCTCCTTGGCCTTGCGGTACAGCCGGGACCGCTGGCCCCGGTAGCCGCTCGACCGCTCAAGGACGGTGCGGCGCTTCTTCTGGGCGTTCGTTGCCCGCTTGACGCGTGCCATTTCCTGGTTACTCCTTCAGCTCGCGGGCGGGATTATTTGCCCAGCATCTTCTTGATCTCGCGGAGGTCGTTCTTGGCGACGGACTGGTCCCCGGTGAGCCGGCGCGTCACCCGGGACGACTTGTGCTCCAGCAGGTGGTTCATTCCCGCACGGCGGCGCATCACCTTGCCGGTACCGGTCAGCCTGAAGCGCTTCGCGGCGCCGCTGTGGGTCTTCATCTTCGGCATGGTGGCCGTCGTCTCCTTGGTCAGCGCGCCCGGGGGCGCGTTCCTCACGTGGTCATGCGTCCGCGCTCAGCCCGGCTGGTGCCGGGCCGCGCGGGGGCCGCGCCTGGCACCTTGTGTCAGGCGCGGTCCGGGCTTTCGGTCAGTTGGCCGGGACTTCCTGGTCCGGCTGACGGTTTTCCTGCCCGCTGTTCGCCCGCCGCGTCGCCGAAGCGGCCGCGACGGCCCGGGGGCCGGGTACGGGCCGGTTGGATGGGGTCTGGTCCGCGATGGTCTTGCGCGGGCGCTCGGCCTGGCGAGCAGCTTCGCGCTGGGCCTGCGGGGCCGGGGTGCGCGGGGCCTGCGGAGCCGAGGAGCGCTGGGACTGCGGAGCCGACGAGCGCTCGGCCTGCGGGCCCGGGGCACGCTCGGCCTGCGGGGCCGGGGCACGCTCGGCCTGCGGAGCCGGAGCGCGCTCAGCCTGCGGGGCTGGGGTCCGCTCAGCCTGCGGAGCCGGGGTGTGCTCGGCCTGCGGAGCCGGGGTGTGCTCAGCCTGCAGGGCAGGAGCCTGCTCAGCCTGCAGGGCCAGGGCATGCTCAGGCTGCAGGACCAGGGGGCGCGCGGCCTGCGGGGCCGGGACCTGCTCATCCTGCGGAGCCGGGGCACGCTCGGCTGGCGCGAGGCGCTCCGGGCGTTCGGGACGCTCCGGCCTGGGCGTGTCGCTCTTGCGGCGGTGCGGGCCGATCACCATCGTCATGTTGCGGCCGTCCTGCTTGGCCGAGGTCTCAACGAAACCAAGGTCCTCCACGTCTCCCGCGAGGCGTTGCAGCAGCCGGAAACCGAGTTCCGGCCGGGACTGCTCGCGCCCACGGAACATGATGGTCACCTTGACCTTGTCCCCGGCCTTGAGGAACCGCTCGACGTGGCCCTTTTTGGTGCCGTAGTCGTGCGGGTCGATTTTCGGCCGGAGCTTGATCTCCTTGATGACCGTCTGGGCCTGGTTCTTGCGTGATTCCCTGGCCTTGAGCGCGGACTCGTACTTGAACTTGCCGTAGTCCATGAGCTTGCAGACCGGGGGCCGCGCCGTCGGGGCGACCTCTACCAAGTCAAGGTCGGCTTCCTGAGCCAACCGGAGCGCGTCGACGATCGAGACGATCCCGACCTGCTCCCCGGCGGGTCCGACGAGCCGGACCTCGGGGACGCGGATGCGCTCATTGATACGCGGTTCAGTGCTGATGTGGCCTCCTGAGTCCCATCCCTGCCGTGGAATCTCCAGCGGCAGACTGCCTGTCCTGCCAGGCCCGCCGGGCCGTCCCCCGGCGGGAAGCCCACCGGAAACGAGAAAACCCCGCACGCCGTGCATGCGGGGTACCACCACTGGCAGGCATCGCCCCGCATCACCACTGTGACACTGGGTGCCCGCCGACACCAGAGCGCCGGTACATTCGGCCCCGGTTCTATCCGGGACTCCGGTACCGCCACGTCCGGCCAGACCTGCCAGCCAGGGGCCGGCGAGGTGGGAGGTGGTCCCTCCGCTTGCGCGTCCAGTGCTGCGCACCGGACTGGTCGTTGACTAACACTAACAACAAAACCGCCCGGGCCCCAATTCCTCCACGGGCCGGCCAGCCTCGCTGTCCGCACTCACTGTAGCGCTTCCGGCCCCAGCGGGGGCCAGGGTACGTTTGACGACAGTGGCTGACATCGACTAGAACTGGGCATGACACCAACTGACATCAAGTGGGGCGGCTCAGCGTCCTGGAGGTCTGCTCATGCGTGTATTCGTCACCGGCGCGTCCGGCTGGATCGGATCGGCCGTAGTTCCCGAGCTGCTCAGTGCCGGTCACCAGGTGGTCGGGCTGGCCCGCTCCGACGCATCGGCGCAGGCCCTGGAGGCGGCCGGGGCGGAGGCCGAGCGGGGCACCCTGGATGATCTCGAGGTGCTGGCCAAGGCGGCGGGCGCCTGCGACGGCGTGATCCACTTGGCGTTCAAGCACGACATCGCGTTCACCGGCGACTTCGAGGGGGCGGCCGGCGCGGACCGCACGGCGATCGACACGTTCGGCGACGCGCTGGCCGGCTCGGGCAAGCCGTTCGTGATCGCGTCCGGCACCCTCGGGGTGGCTCCGGGCCGGGTAGCCACCGAACGGGACGGCCTGGAGGCGGTGGCGGGCGGAGCCCACGGCGCCGGGCCGTCGATGCGAGCGGAGAACGCGCGGGTGACGCTCGGCCTGGCCGCCCGGGGTGTCCGGTCCGCGGTGCTGAGGCTTCCGCCCACGGTGCACGGCGACGGGGACAACGGCTTCATGACCGCCCTGGTCGGCCTGGCCCGCGAGCACGGCAACGCCGCCTATCCCGGTGACGGGAGCAGCCGCTGGCCCGCCGTCCACCGGCTCGACGCCGCCCGGCTCTTCCGGCTGGCCGCCGAGAATGCCCCGGCCGGCTCGGTGCTGCAGGCGATCGGCGACGAAGGCGTGCCGCAGCGAGCCATCGCCGAGGCCTTCGGCCGGCAGCTGAGCCTCCCGGTGGTCTCCGTCCCCCCGGAGGAACTTCCGGGCCGCTTCGCGTGGCTGGCCGGGTTCATCGGCCTCGACAGCCCGGCCTCCAGTGCCCTGACCCAGGAGCTGCTGGACTGGCGCCCCACCCACCCGGGCCTGATCGAGGATCTGGACCAGGGCCACTACTTCCGCCCCCGGTTCTGACTCACCACCCCGGCCGCGGGGACACTCCCCCGCGAGCCGGGGCGGCCCCTAGTTCAGTACGCGCCGGCGGAAGGTGCGGGTCCCGAGGTAGCCGATGACCGCGGCGCCGCCGATGAGAACGAGCAGGATGGCCCACATGGCCAGGTGCCCGACACCGGGGGTGAGCACGGCGCGCAGGCCCTCGGACATGTACACCATCGGGTTGAACAGCACGGCGATCTGCAGCCACCGGATGCTGTGCAGTGCCGACCAGGGGTAATAGACGCAGCCCAGCATGGTGGCGGGCAGCAGGATCACCGCGAACAGCATCTGCATCTTGCGCGGGTCCATCAGCGTGCCGAGCAGCAGCCCCAGCGCGGCGGTCAGCATCGACGCGGCGACCAGGATGAGCGCGAGCAGGAACCAGTTGGTCACGTGCGCGTGCGGGCTCTGGCCGGACGCGTGCACGTACAACACGATCGGGATGACGATCAGCGCGCCGACGAAGGCCTGGAACGCCCCGGCCACGATCTTCTCGAACGCGAGCACGCTCAGCGGTACCGGGGCGAGCGCCCGGTCCTCGATCGTGCGCTGCCAGGAGAACTCCATGACCAGCGGGAACGTGGTGCCCAGGATGCCCTGCATGAGCAGCATCGAGGCCATCAGGCCGGGCAGCAGGATAGTGGAGAAGGTGGTCGCGCCGCCGCCGCGGGCCGCGCCGGCCTCGAACACCCCGGCCGCACCGATTTTCGGCATCACGTAGGTGAACACGAACACCCACAGCAGCGGCTGGACCACCGATCGGACGAAGGTGGAAGGGGCGTTCCGGCCGAGCACCCGGAACTCGCGCGCCAGCATGGCGGCAAACGTCCGCCCCGTGGTCGGGTGCGGCTCGGGCGCGCCGGTGATGATCGCGACCGTGCGGTCCGGCGCGGCACCGGCTGACGGGACCGGGGCGGCCCCAGGGCCGGCCCCGGCCGGCGGAGGCGTGCTGGTAGTGGTCATTATTCGCGGTAGTCCCGTCCCGTCAGAGTGAGGAAGACAGTCTCCAGGCTGGGCTTGAGCTGAGCGGCGTCGCGTACGGTCAGGCCCGCACGGCTGCCCGCGGAGATCAGCTCGCCGAGCACCTGGCCAGGGTCCTGGGCGAACACCCGCACCTGGTCCCTGTCCGTTTCCACCTTGCTGACCCCCGGCCGGCCGCCCAGCGCGGCCAGGGCGCCGAGCGCGGCCGCGTCCCCGTCGTACCGGACGGTGATCACCGTGTCCGCGCCCGCGCCCTGCTTGAGCTCGTCCACCGTGCCGGCCGCCAGGACCAGGCCGTGGTCGACGACGGCGACCCGGTCACAGAGGGCTTCGGCCTCTTCCATGTAGTGGGTGGTCAGCAGGATGGTCTGGCCCTCGTCGTGCAGGGCGCGCAGGGTGTCCCACAGGTTGACCCGGGTCTGCGGATCCAGGCCCGCGGTGGGCTCGTCCAGGAACAGCACGTCTGGCCGGTGGACCAGGGCCCGGGCGATCATCAGCCGCCGGGCCTGGCCGCCGGACGGGTCGGTGGCCATGGCCCGGCTCCGGTCGGTCAGGCCGAACGCGGTCAGCAGCTGGTCGGCCCGGCGCAGCGCGTCCCGCCGGCTGAGGCCGAAGAAGCGGCTCCGGAACTCCAGGTTCTCGGCCACGCTGAGCTGCATGTCGAGGGTGTTGTTCTGCGGCACTACCCCGATCGTGCGTTTGACCCCGACCGGATCGGCGGCCACGTCGATCCCGGACACCCAGGCCCGGCCGCCGGTGGGCACGATCAACGTGGTCAGCATGCCGATGGTGGTGGACTTGCCCGCCCCGTTCGGCCCCAGCAGGCCGAAGAACTCGCCCGGGGCCACGTCCAGGCTGACGCCGCGGACGGCGTCCACGTTGCCGCGGGAGGTGGTGTAGGTCTTGCGCAGGTCTTCGGTGCGGATCGCGGCACCGGGCCGCGGCGGGGCCGGGCTGGCCGGTGGTGCCTGCACGGTGGACTCGGTCACGTACCGCGCTCCTTCCGGATCAGGGTGCTGAACTGCTCGATGGTGTCGATCAGAAATTTGCGGATCACCGGCTCGTCGGCCGGGTCCACGTAGTCGAAGGCGTGGCGCCAGACCGGCCCGACCTGCGCCAGCGCCTCGATGAGCTTGTCCATGCCGCGTTCGGTCGCGAACAGCCGGACCACGCGGCGGTCCTGGAAGTCCCGCTCGCGCCGCACGAACCCGTCCCGGACCAGCGTGTCGACCACGGTGGTGACCGTGCCCGGCGTCGACCAGCCCCGGGCCGCGACCTCGCTCGACTTGAGCCCGTTGCGGGCGGCCAGCACGCGCAGCACGGCCAGGCCCGCGCCGGAGATCCCGGTTCCCTGGACGGCCTGACCCCAGAACGTCCCCATGGTCCGGGCGACCATGGGCAGCAGCTCGGGCAGTCCTGCGTCTGCGGGCATTTCCGCGCCCTCGTCGCCCCAGGCCCAGCCCGCCTGCGGGGAACGCCCGATCGCTGACCGGAGGTCATCGGCCGGGAACTTCGGCCGCTGCGGGGGCGGGACCGGGTCCGCAGGCCCAGAATCCGGCGGCGCCGGCTCGGGTGAGGCAGGTTCAGCGGTCACCCGGTCAGCATGACGGGCGCCCGATTCGGCGTCAAATTATTTGAGGCCGAACTATTCGTGTGCTAAGTGTCCGGTTTTGCCCGGGAGAGACCGGCTTCCCCGGTACCTTGATCGTGGGGACATGGGGGACCTGACGAAGGAAGACGGCCGTGATCGAGATCAGCATGCCCACCCAGCCCATCGTGCAGGCCATCCAGGCCGCTCAGAGCGATGGTGGCCCGGCGCACCCGATGGAAATCACCGGCGCCAGCCTGGACAGCGGCATCGTTCGCTACCAGGTGCGGGCGGGCGGGCAGGACCAGATCCTGGAAGACAAGGCCGACGTAGTGCTGTCGTTCCTGCACGTGATCCGGGGACGCCTCGTGGACGTCTCCTTCGACCCGGCCGGCCTGGTCAGCTTCACCCTGGCCTGACCCGGCCCAGCTCCGCGAGGCCGGCCGCGCGCATGGGCTCGAGCGGGGCGGGGCGCTGGCCGGTCATCAGCTCAAACTGGCCGACAGCCTGATGCAGGAGCAGCTTAAAACCGCCGACCACGGTGGCTCCCTGATCCTGAGCGGCCTGGGCCAGGCGGGTCGGCCAGGGAGCGTAGACCACGTCGAACACGCATCCCGGAGCGGGAGCACCCGCCCGGATCTCATCAGCCAGAAAGTCGGCGGCGCCCGCTGGAACGGTGGAGATGAGCAGGTCCGGGGCGGGCCGCGGGCCGGTGCCGCGATCCGGCAGCAACTGCAGGTCGACCTGGACGCCCAGGCGTTCTGCGACCGAGCGCAGGCCGCCGGCGCGGGTGGCGTCGCGGACCACGACCGTCGCCGTACGCAGGCCGGTGTCCCGGAGCGCGGCCAGGGCCGAGCACGCGGTAGCCCCAGCCCCGAGGATCACGGCCGAGGACGGCGCGGTC
>DASWVA010000253.1:0-2167 GCA_036401415.1 Streptosporangiaceae bacterium | reverse complement strand
AGGCCGGCCAGGCCCTGGCCGGCCAGCGCGGTCACGTACTCACCCAGCCGGCCGACATGGTTGCAGTCGCGGATGGTCACCGCGGCCACGCCGTTCTCGGCGGCGGCCTGGGCGACGACGTCCACCGCCAGCCGGGCCGCGGACTGGCCGAACCCCCAGTTGCCGTCGATGACCGCAATGGCGCCCTGCCGCTGGCTGACCGCGGGCTGGGCGGCCGGGCGGATCTGCCCGTCGGCGACCCAGCCGGAGTACTGGACCAGCCGGATGAAACCGTGGGAGTCGTGGCCGACCAGGTTGGACAGGACCAGCGAGGTGGCGACCTGGCCGGCCGTGCCGGCGGGTGCCCCCAGGGCCACCAGGGCGGCGGTGGTGAACGCTTCCAGCTCCTGGTGGCCGAAACGGCCGCCGTCCTGGCTCGCGGAGCCGGCGGCACCTTCCGTAGCGATCGTCACAATGTTGACAATTATCAGTTATCCATGGTGTAGTCAACGGACTGCCCAGTTCACAGAGGGGACTCACCGTGATTTCCGGGGTCTACGTTCCGCTGCTCACCCCCTTCGATCACCAGGGGCAGGTGGACCCCGGGGCGTACGCGGCCTTCGCCCAGTGGCTGGTCAGCCGCGGCGTCGATGGCCTCGTCCCGTTCGGCAGTACCGGCGAGGGGCCCTCGCTCAGTCTCCGGGAGCGGCTGGCCGTCCTGGCCAGGCTGCCGGACGCCGTGCCGGGAACGCCGCTGATCCCGGCGGTCACCGAATCCAGCCTGGACGCCGTGCTGGAGTTCGTCGCCGCGGTCAACGAGCTGCCCGCGGCCGGCATCATGGTGCTGCCGCCCTACTACTTCCGCCCGCTGGGTGCCGATGACCTCCGCCGGTTCATGGAGCCGGTGCTCGCGGCCAGCCGGCACCCGGTGCTGCTGTACCACATCCCGGTGTTCGGGCCGCCGGTCCCGGTGGAGGCCCTCGCCGCCCTCGCCGGGCCGTCACTGTGGGGAGTGAAGGACTCCAGCGGCGACATCGCCAACACCCGGGCGGTGCTGGCCAGCGGGGCCAGGGCGATGGTCGGTGCCGAGCGCGTCCTGGTCGAAGCGATCGGACTGGGGGCCTCAGGCGGCATCTTCGGCCTGGCCAACCTGCTGCCCGAGCACCTGCTGGCGGCCTACGCGGCCGCCCGGGAGGGTGATGCGGCCAAGGCCGCCGCCATCCTTGCTCCGGCGCTGGCGTTCCTGCAGCAGATGGTCGACGCGTGCCCGGGCAGCCCGGTGGCCTGGATCCCGGTCGCCAAGCAACTGGCCGGGCAGCGCAGCGGCGTGGACCTGGGCGGCGCCCGGCCGCCGGTACCGCCCGCCGCCGAAGGCGCATACGCCACCCTGATGCCCACTTTGGAGGCGGTGCTGTCCGAGCTGGCGGAGGCCCGGTGACCGAGCCGTCCACATCACCGGACGGGGTCCTGCTCGGGGTCGATCTGGGCGGGAGCACGATCCGGGCGGTCATCACCGGCCCGGGGGGCGTGCTGCACCGGAGCACGGCCCGGCACACGGCACGCGGGTACCCGGCCGTGCTGGCCCTGGTCGAGCAGACCGTGACCCGGTGCCGTGAGGCCCTGGGCCAGCTGGCGCCGGGCCCGCGCCCGGTGCGGGCCGTCGGCCTGGCCGTGGCGGGCTGGCTTTCGGCCGACCGGGAGCAGCTGCTGGCTGCGGCCAACCTGGGCGTGGCCGATGTGCCGCTGCGCCGTGACCTGGAGCGGCGGCTCGGGCTGCCGGTGACGGTCGACAACGACGGCAACGCGGCCGCCCTGGCCGAAGCACGCGCCGGGGCCGGGATGCACGCGCGGATGCTGGTCATGCTGACCTTGGGCACCGGCGTCGGCGGCGGCATCGTGGCGTCGGGCACCCTGCTCACCGGGGCCGCGGGCCTGGCCGGCGAGCTCGGCCACCTGCCTTCGGCCCCGTCCGCCGCGGACGGCCCGCCGTGCGCCTGCGGCGGGCGTGGCTGCCTGGAGGTCTACGCCAGCGGCCCGGCCGTGGCCCGGCAGGCCGCCCGGGCCGCAAACCCGGGGACGCAGCCTGCCGCCGGGCCGGGCTCACCGCCCCTGACCGCCGAGGACGTGGTGGTCGCGGCCCGGGCCGGTGACCCGGCCTGCGCCTGGGTGCTGGCGGCCGCCGGCGAGG
>DASWVA010000252.1:0-5769 GCA_036401415.1 Streptosporangiaceae bacterium | reverse complement strand
GAGCAGATGACCGTGGTCGAGCCCTTGAGCAGGACGGTGACCCCGAGGGACCGGGCCGCGGCCCGCGCGTGGGCCAGCCGCTGCGCCTCGATGTCGGCCCGGTCGGCGCCGGTCAGCCGGGACAGCTCGCCGGCGTGCGGGGTGATCAGCGTGGGAGCTGGGCGGGACAGCAGGTCACGGTGCTCGGCCAGGATGGTCAGGCCGTCCGCGTCGACCAGGACCGGCAGATCGGTGGCGAGCACGGCGGCCAGCAACTCGGCGGAGTCCGCACCGGTGCCCATACCCGGGCCGGCCACCCAGGCCTGGACCCGGCCGGCCGATTCGATGAAGTCGCGTGCGGTGGTGTCGCGCCAGCGGTTCCCGCCGCCGGCCGGCTCGGGCGGGAGCGGGGTGATCACCGTCTCCGGCCACCACTGGCGGACCACGTCCACCGCGGGCTGGGCCGAGACGAACCGGATCATGCCCGCGCCGCCGTGGATGGCCCCGCCGGCTGACAGTACCGCGGCGCCGGTGTAGCGCTCGCTGCCGGAGACCAGGCCCAGCACGCCGCGGCGGTACTTGTCGGAATCGGCGCTGGGGGCGGGCAGCAGCGCGGCGATGTCAGCGGCCTGGGCCGCGATCACGTCGGGCGCGGGCAGGTCCAGGCCGATGTCGACCAGTTCGGTCACGCCGGCGTGGCTGGCCCCCGGGTCGATGAGCAGGCCCGGTTTCCAGCTGCCGAACGTCACGGTCACGTCGGCGCGCACGGCGGCGCCCGCCACGGCCCCGGTGTCGGCGTCCACCCCGCTGGGCAGGTCCACCGCGACCACGGTGGCGGCCGACCGGCCGGCCGCCGCGGCCAGCGTGGCGTACGGCTCACGCAGGCCGCCGTGGCCGCCGATGCCCAGCAGGCCGTCCAGGATCAGGTCGGCCGCATCGATGGCGGGGGCCACGGCCGGGTCGCCTGGAGCGGCCACCCGGCCGCCCGCGGCGCGCAGGGCGGCCGCACCACCGTCGTGGACACCGGGACCGGCCGCCACCGCGAGGACGGCGGCGCCCCGCCGGGCCAGCCGCGCGGCCGCGTAGAGGGCGTCGCCGCCGTTGTCGCCGCCGCCGGCCAGCACCACCACCCGGGCGCCGTACACGTGCCCCAGCAGCTGGGCGCAGACCACGGCCAGACCGGTCGCGGCCCGCTGCATCAACGTCCCGCCGGGCAGACGGGCCATCAGTTCGGCTTCGGCGGTCCGGACCTTGGCCACCTCACGAGCATCGCGCATGGGACTCAGGCTAGGGCGCGCCGGATGGTGTCAGCGACCTGGTGGGCAATGTGCTCAGCGGCCGCGGTGTCCACGGCTTCCACCATGACCCGGATGATGGGCTCGGTGCCGCTGGGCCGGACCAGGATGCGGCCGGAGTCGCCGAGTGCGGCCTCGGCGGCTTCGACGGCCGCGGCGACCTGGGGCGCGGCTGCGGCGCGGCTCTTGTCCCCCGGCACGTTGATCAGGACCTGCGGGTACCGGGTCATCACCGCGGCCGCCTCGGCCAGGCTGATGCCGCGGCGGGCCAGCACGGCCAGCAGGTGCAGAGCGGTGAGAACGCCGTCGCCGGTGGTGGCGTAGTCGGCCAGGATCACGTGGCCGGACTGCTCGCCGCCCAGGCTGTGCTGGCCGGACAACATGGCTTCCAGCACGTAGCGGTCGCCGACCGGGGTCTCCACCACCGAGATGGCGGCGGCGTCCATGGCCAGCCGGAAACCCAGGTTGGTCATGACCGTGACCACGACGGTGTCCCCGGCCAGGCGGCCTTCCCGCTTGAGCTCGGTGGCCAGCACGGCGAGGATCTGATCGCCGTCGACCACGTGACCCTCGGCGTCCACGGCCAGGCAGCGGTCGGCGTCGCCGTCATGGGCGATGCCGGCGTCGGCGCCCTGGGACCGGACCACGGACGCCACCGTGTCCAGGTGGGTCGAACCACAGCCGGAATTGATGTTGTCCCCGTCAGGCTCGACCCCGATCGCGATGACCTCCGCCCCGGCCCGGCGCAGCGCCTCGGGGGCGATGGCGTAGGCCGCCCCGTGGGCACAGTCGACGACCACCCGCAGGCCGGCCAGCGGCGGCTGAACCGGCACCGGCCCCGCGCCGAGGGAAGCGACCAGGTGATCGAGGTACTTTTCCTGTTCGCGGCCGGCGTCGATGGTGCGGCCGAACCCGCGCGGCGGGAGGGGCGCCGGCTGC
This sequence comes from Streptosporangiaceae bacterium, assembly GCA_036401415.1. GTDB lineage: Bacteria > Actinomycetota > Actinomycetes > Streptosporangiales > Streptosporangiaceae > Bog-532. The sequence continues at coordinate 3,556 of DASWVA010000252.1, read as the reverse complement.
CCGAGCACCGCCTCGATCTGGTCCTCGACCGCGTCCGGGAGCTTGCGCCCGCCGCGGGCGAAAAACTTGATGCCGTTGTCCCGGGCCGGATTGTGGCTGGCCGACAGGACCACGCCGAAGTCCGCGCTGAGCGCTTTGACCAGGTAGGCCACGCCCGGCGTGGGCAGTACCCCGAGACGGAGCACGTCCACCCCGGAACTGGCCAGCCCGGCGACCACGGCGGCCTCGAGGAACTCGCCGGAAGCGCGGGGATCGCGGCCGACCACCGCGACCGGCCGCCGGTCCCCGGCCCCGGCCGAATCCGGGGCCGGAGCGAGGACCCGGGCGGCCGCGACCGAGAGGTCAAGCGCCAGACCGGCGCTCAGTTCACTGCCCGCGACACCACGGACACCGTCAGTGCCGAAGAGTCGGCCCACTACCATCACGCTCCCCGTCTGCGAGTGCTGCCCCTGAAGGAGGACGCGCGACGGCGACGCCGAGAGTACGTGGCGCGAAGTCGCGACCGCGGCGCGCGACCGGGGCCGCGCGTGGCGCCGGCCGCGCCGCGGACTAACGCTTGGAGTACTGAGGCGCCTTGCGGGCCTTCTTCAGCCCGTACTTCTTGCGCTCCTTGACCCGGGCGTCCCGCGTCAGGAAGCCGGCCTTCTTCAGGGCCGGGCGGTTCTCGACGTCGATCAGGATGAGGGACCGGGCCACGCCGAGGCGCAGCGCACCCGCCTGGCCGGTGACCCCGCCGCCCGTGATGAGGGCGATCACATCGAACTGGCCGTCGGCCCCCAGGGTGACCAGCGGCTCGCTGACGATCTGCTGGTGAACCTTGTTGGGGAAGTACCCCTCCAGGGTCCGGCCGTTGATCGTCCACTTACCGCTGCCGGGCACCAGCCGGACCCGGGCGATGGCTTCCTTGCGCCGGCCGGTGGCTGCCGCCTGGCCGGTCGTGACGGTCCGCCGAGGCGCCAGACCTGCTTCGGCCGGCGTCTCACTGGTGTACTCGGAGGGAACGTTCTCGCCCTCGATCTCGCCGGGGTCCACGTTTACGGCGCCTGCGTCTTCGACGGGCGCTTCCACACCGGTGGGCTCAGCCACGGTTACTGCCTCGTACTTCCTTGCCTGGAGCGGTCATCTGCTCGGCGGTCATGGTTACTGCGAGACCTGGGTGATCTCAAATGGCACCGGCTGCTGGGCCGAGTGCGGGTGGTCGGGCCCCGCGTACACCTTGAGCTTGCGAAGCGTCTTACGGCCGAGCGAGTTCTTGGGCAGCATGCCCCGGACCGCCTTCTCGACGATCCGCTCAGGCCGCTTTTCCATCAGTTCGCCGTAGCTGATCGAACGCAGGCCACCCGGGTACCCGGAGTGCCGGTACGCCCGCTTCTGCTCCAGCTTGTTGCCGCTGAGCGCGACCTTGTTCGCGTTGATGACGATCACGAAGTCGCCGGTGTCCACGTGCGGGGCGAAGATCGGCTTGTGCTTGCCGCGCAGCAGCACGGCTACGTGGCTGGCCAGCCGGCCGAGTACGACATCCGACGCGTCAATGACGTGCCACTGCCGCGTGATGTCACTGCCCTTGGGGCTGTACGTACGCACAGTCGTGCCTTTCGCAAGTGGGACTGAAGTTCCGGACTCGCGCCGCAGTCACCAGATCCCGGGAAGGAATGAGGCCCGCTGCGCCGCCCACGCCCGGGGCGTAGACGCCGGACCGGGCGCCGCGCGCATGCTTACCGCACATGGGCGCGAAAGCCAAGAATACTCGGAGTTCGAGGTGGTTGGCAAAGCGATGGGAAACCTGGGGCACGCAGCGGTAGGAGAGCACGCCGCTGCTAAAGGTAACGGAAAAATCTCACGACCACCTTGCTGAGTCCCAGCAGGACGATAACCTCATTTTCATGGGACACCGTGGCGCTGAAGGCTCCGGCACGCCGGAAGAGTGGCCGGGCCAGCAGTACGTCGCGGCGCCGCGGGACGAGGGCGGCGGCTTCGGTGCCACCGCCTACGCCAGCCGCGACGACAGCTCACCTGGCCCACGTGGCCCGGCCCGCGGCTTTCCGCCCGCTCCGGACCAGCCTAAGCCGGTGTACCCGCAGGGCGACTTCGGCTCGTGGAACGACACGCCTGACGACCAGGCCGGCCCGCACAGTCAGCCCGGGCCGGCCGATCCTGAGTCCCGCCAGTGGGGCGAGGGTAGCGGGCAGTGGGATGCGCCGTACGGCCAGTGGGACGAGAGCGGGCACTTCCACCAGGGCGGTCAAGGCGGACGGGCGGGCGGGACCGGTGCCCAGCCGGTACCCGCGTGGGTGAACTCCGGCCACCCGGGCAACTCTGGCTACGACGAACGCCGGCGTGACGCCGGCCAGGACCTGGACCCCCGCGACTTCGCAGCGGGGGACTTCGGCGGCCGCGGTTCCTTCGACGGCGACGGGCCGGTCTACGGCGACGAGATCGACGGCGACGAGATCGATGGCGGCCGGGAGTCCGGCCCACGTCGCCGCGGCCCGGACGGCCGGAGCAGCCGCGGCTCAGACGGCCGGAGCAGCCGCGGCTCGGACGGCCGGAGCAGCCGCGGCGGCGGCACCCGGGCCCGCGAAACGAAGATGAAGGTGATCCTGCTGACCGGCGCGGGCGCGGTGGTGGTGGCCGCCCTCGCCGCCACCGCGTACACCTTCCTGACCGGCAAGTCCGGCCACAACGCGACGACCGGGGCGGGGGTGACCGCGCCCAAGCTCCCTTCCCCGACCGCCCCGGCCACCGCCGCCGGGTCGAAGTACGGCAAGTGGGGCTTTATCACCAGCCGGGCCACGGACCAGCCGCTGCTCACCGTGAACGAGCTGTACCCGGCCCAGTTCGAGATCAACAACAGCTCGTTCCAGCGGACCACCGACCGGGCGGACACCAACTGCAACTCGGCGCTGTTCGGCACGGCGCTGCAGAAGGCGGCCAAGGCGTACGGCTGCACGCAGGTGGTCCGGGCCAGCTACGTATCCAGTGACCAGTCCATGATGGGCACGATCGGCGTGGTCAACCTGTCCACCGCCAACGACGCGGCCAAGGCGGGGAGCGCGTCCGGTTCGACGGACTTCGTGACCCCGCTGAACAGCAAGTCCGGCCCGACCAAGAACCTGAGCCAGGGCACCGGCGTGGTCCAGGCCGAGTTCAAGGGCCACTACCTGATCCTGATCTGGGCCGAGTACAGCAACCTCAAGGCGCCGACCACGGACGCCCAGCGGACCCAGCTTGAGCAGTTCTCGTCCAACCTGATCTCGGGCAGCGCCAACATCGCCCTGAGCAACCGCATGGTCAACGGTCACCCGCAGGCGGCCGGTTCCGCCGCCGGCCCGGCCGGCGGCTAGGACCGGACCCGGCGGGTCTCGGCGGCCCGGGCGGCCAGTTCCGCGGGCGGCGGGTACCGCACCTCGGCCAGGCACAGGCCGTGGGCCGGGGCCACGTGCACGGCGCCGTCACGAACCGCGGCGGACAGCAGCTGGCCGGGCCAGCCCGGGTCCCGCCGGTCCTCCCCCACGGCGATCAGCGCCCCGACCATGGCCCGGACCATGTGGTGGCA
>DASWVA010000251.1:0-4217 GCA_036401415.1 Streptosporangiaceae bacterium | reverse complement strand
CAGGCCCGGGCACTGGTGCTCCGGCCCCGGGCGGCCCGTCCAACGGGTTCGGCCCGGCCGGCACCGGCGGGTTCGCCGGCCCGCCCGGCACGGCCGGCACCGGCGGGTTCCCCGCCCCGCCCGGCGCGGGTACGGGCGGGTTCGCCTCCCGGCCGGGTAACGGCTTTGGCGGGACCGGGCCGGCTCCGGTCAGTCCGTCCCCGGCCAACGGCACCCACGGCACGGATGGCGCCGACGCCGGCGTCCGCATACCTGAGCCACCGGAAAATGGCCACCACCAGCGCCTGCCGATTTTCGACTCGCTCGAGTCCGACTGGTTCCGGCGCAGCGGCGGCACGCCCCCGAACATCCCGGCTCCGGCCACCGGGAGCGGCCCCCAGCCGGTTCAGGCGGCCGCCGAGCCGGCGGCCTGGCACACTTCGCCCGCGGACGAAGGCTGGCGGGCGGCCGAGAGCGTGGCCGCTCCGACCACGGGGGCCACCACGTCCGCAGGGCTCCCGAAGCGGGTGCCCCGGGCCAATCTCGTTCCCGGATCGGTGGGTGACCCGACGGCAGCGAGCAGCGACACCAGTGGGGAACCTTCTCGCTCCGCAGAGGAAGTCCGTAGCAGGCTGGCCAGTTTTCAGCGGGGCGTGCGCCAGGCGCGTGCGGCCGCACCCACGACCGAGGAGCCACAGGACGGATGAGATCCCCCTATGAACGGCATATCGTGCTAGCGAGAATGAGACCGTGTGGTGAGGCCCGGGAACCCGGGCGGCTAGGAGGGGACCAGTGAGCACGCCGGGCCGACCGACACAGGACCTGGGCTGGCTGATCACCAACTTTGTCGAGCGGGTTCCTGATGTCGCTCACGCGGTCGTGGTCTCATCTGACGGGCTGCCGCTCGCTTTCTCGGCCGGCTTCCCGCAGGAGCGCGCCGACCAGCTCGCGGCCGTAACCTCCGGACTGACCAGCCTTACTCAGGGCGCCTCGCGCGTCTTCGAAGGCGGCGCGGTCGTCCAGACCGTGGTGGAGATGCAGCGCGGGGTCCTGGTCATCATGGCCATCAGCAATGGCTCCAGCCTGGCTGTGCTGGCCGCGTCAACGTGCGACCTCGGCCTCGTGGCCTACGAAATGACGTTGCTGGTCGAGCGGGCGGGACGGGTCCTCACGCCCGCCAGCCGCAACATGATGCAGCCTTCCATCCCCGGGGATGGCAGACGATGACCGGAGGATGCGGTGACGGGCCCTCCGCGGGGTGACGACCGCCCCCTTCCACCGGGTTCTGCCCGGTCGTGGGACAACCGGTCGGGTGGTCCCTGGGAAGAGCGGTCCGCTAACTGGAACCGTGGCTCGAACGCGTGGGAGGGCGGCCGCCCGCCCGCCGGCGGCTCGTGGGACACCGCGTCGGGCCGCCGCGGCGGGGGACAGCGTTCGAATGAAGAAGAAGCCGTAGGCCGGCTGGTCCGGCCGTATACGGTCACCGGTGGCCGCACGCAGCCGCGCTATCAGCTTCAGGTGGAAGCCCTGGTCACGGCGACGGTGTACGAACCGCGTGACCTGTCCGTGCTCGCCCCTGAATGCCAGGCCATCCTGCAATTTTGCCGGGATTGGCGATCGGTGGCGGAAATCTCCGCTGTCCTGCGGCTGCCGCTGGGCGTGGCTAGGATTCTCATCGCGGATATGGGGGCCGATGGCCTGGTGCGCATCCACCAGCGGGAGGATGCCGAGGGCCGGCCGGATCTCAATCTGCTCGAAAGGGTGCTTAGTGGACTCCGTAAGATCTAGCGTCGGCGCGCCGCAGGGCGCGGCCGCGGCGATGACGTCGGTGAAGATCGTGGTCGCGGGCGGCTTTGGCGTTGGCAAAACCACCTTCGTCGGTTCGGTCTCGGAGATCACGCCGCTGACGACTGAGGCCATGATGACGGTGGCCAGCACCGACGTGGACGACCTGTCCCACGTGCCAGACAAGAACACCACCACGGTAGCCATGGACTTCGGCCGGATCACCCTGGACAAGGACCTGATCCTCTACCTGTTCGGCACCCCGGGCCAGCACCGGTTCTGGTTCATGTGGGACGACCTGATCCAGGGCGCCATCGGCGCGGTGGTGCTGGTCGACACCCGCCGGCTGGCTGACTCGTTCCCGGCGGTAGACTACTTCGAGGCGAGCGGGCTGCCGTTCGTGATCGGCATCAACGGCTTCTACGGCCAGTTCCCGCACCGCTCCAAGGACGTGAGCGAAGCGCTGGCCATCTCGCCTGACGTACCAGTCATCCCCTGTGACGCGCGTAACCGGGAGTCGACCAAGGCCACCCTGGTCACCTTGGTCGAGCACGCGATGAGCGTCCAGGCCACCGGCCGTTACTGAGCCGCGTCACCGCTGATCCAGGAGGCATGCCCCCCATGGGGGATCGTTACTACAGCACGAGCACGGCTTTCCTCGAAGCGCTGGCGGAAGCCGGCATCCGGTACATGTTCACCAATCTTGGCAGCGACCACCCGGGCCTGATCGAGGCGCTGGCCCAGGCTCGAGCCGAGGACCGGCGTGCGGATCTGCCCGAGCTGATCATCTGCCCGCACGAGACCGTGGCGCTGAGCGCGGCCCACGCCTACGCTGCGGTCACCCGCGAGCCCCAGGCGGTGCTGGTGCACGTGGACTCGGGCACCCAGAACCTGGGCGGCGCGGTGAACAACGCGGCCCGCGGCCGGGTCCCGGTGCTGATCTTCGCCGGCTCCGCGCCGTACACCATCGAGGGTGAACTGCCCGGCAGCCGGAACGAGTTCATCCACTGGATCCAGGACGTGCACGACCAGCGCGGCATCCTGCGCAACTACGTCAAGTACGACAACGAGATCCGCACCGGCCGTAACGTCAAGCAGCTGGTGCACCGGGCCCTGCAGATTCCCGCCACCGAGCCCGCCGGCCCGGTCTACCTGGTCGGCCCCCGTGAGGTCATGGAGACCGAGCTCGAGCCGTACACGGTCGACCCGGCCGCCTACCGCCCGGTGGAGCCGGCTGCGCTCAGCCCGGACGTGGTGGCGGAGATCGGCCGGGCGCTGGGCCGGGCCCGGCACCCGCTGATCGTCACCGGCTACCTGGGCCGTCACCCCGAGGCCGTGCCGGAGCTGGAGGCCCTGGCCGACCTGCTGGCCATCCCGGTCATCGAGTCCGCCCCGCACTACCTGAACTTCCCGGCCAGCCATCCCATGCACAACGGTTACCAGTGGACCACCAAGGACCAGAACCCGTTGCTGGCCGAGGCCGACGTGATCCTGGCCATCGACAGCGACGTGCCCTGGATCCCCGTGACCAGCAAGCCCGCGGCCGACGCCGAGATCTTCTGCGTCGACATCGACCCGCTCAAGTCGGAAATGCCGATGTGGCACATCCCGGCCCGGCGGTTCGCCGCGGCCGATTCCCGGCTGGCGCTGCCCCAGATCACCGCCTACGTGCGCGAGAACAACCTGGTCGACGAAGCCCTGGCCCGCAGCCGGCGCGCCGACGTCAGCGCCCGGCACGACATGCTGCGGGCCGAGCGGGATCAGCGCGAGCAGCCCGACAACGGCGTGATCACCCCGCAGTACCTGGCCGCCTGCGTCCGCGAGGCCCTGGCCGACGATGACCCGCTGTTCCTGAGTGAGGCCATCACCAACTTCGAGGTGGTGGCCGAGCACCTGCGGGTCAACCGCCCCGGTGGCCTGATCGGCAGCGGCGGCGGCTCCCTCGGCTGGGCCGGCGGGGGAGCGGTCGGGGCCAAGCTCGCCGCCCCTGACCGCACCGTCGTCTGCATGGTCGGCGACGGCAGCTACCTGTTCGGGATCCCGTCCTCGGCGCAGTGGGTCGCCCGCCGCTACCACACCCCGGCGCTCACGGTCATTTTCAACAACCGGGGCTGGAAGGCCCCGAAGATGTCGGCGCTGGCCGTCCACCCCAAAGGCGCCGCCGCGCAGGCCGACGACTTTAACGTCAGCTTCGAGCCCGCCCCCGACTACCCGGCCATCGCCGCGGCCGCCGGTGGCGCCTACGCCGCCAACGTCTCCGACCCGGCCGAGCTGCCCCGGGTCCTGCGTGAGGCCCTGGCCGAAGTCCACGCGGGCCGTTCCGCCGTCGTCGCCGCCTACCTTCCGGGCGTCTGAGGTAGTGTTCACCCGGGTCCAGGGGCGGTAGCTCAGCCGGTTAGAGCAGCGGACTCATAATCCGCCGGTCGTGGGTTCGAGCCCCACCCGCCCCACCT
>DASWVA010000250.1:0-13673 GCA_036401415.1 Streptosporangiaceae bacterium | reverse complement strand
AAGGGAATGGCGGTAGCGCGGGCGGCGGGGCCCCACCGGGGGCGCCCTGGGCCCCGGCACGGTCGTCCAGCCCGGCCCCACCGGGGGCGCCCTGGCCCGCGGCCCGGTCGCTCAGCCCGGCGGCCCGGTCGTTGAGGTAGCGCTGATGGGGCAGGCTGGTCGCGCGCCGGGCCGCCTCCCGGTAGCCCTGCTGGGCGGCTGCGTAATCGCCGGCCAGCTCCAGCAGGTGGGCGCGGACCGCGTGGAACCGGTGACCGGCCGTGAGGCGCTGGTCGGACGCCAGCCCGGTGAGCAGGGTCAGCCCGGCGTGCGGGCCCTGCACCATGGCCACGGCCACGGCGTGGTTGAGCGCCACCACCGGGCTGCGGTCCACCTGGCGCAGCAGCTCATACAGGGCGAGGATCTGCCGCCAGTCGGTGGCGGCGGCGGTGGCGGCCTCATCGTGCACGGCCGCGATGGCGGCCTGCAGCTGGTAGGGACCGGGGTCGCCGCGGCGCAGGGCCGCGGTGACCAGGGCCGCGCCCTCCGCGATCTGGGGCGCGTCCCACCGGCTCCGGTCCTGCCCGGCCATGGGGATCAGCTCCCCGGCCGGCCCGGTGCGGGCGGGCCGGCGGGCGTCGGTGAGCAGCATCAGCGCGAGCAGGCCGGCCACTTCGGTGTCATCAGGAAGGAGCCGGTACAGCAGCCGGGCCAGCCGGATGGCCTCGGCCGACAGGTCCGGGCGGGTCAGGGCGGGTCCGGCGGTGGCCGCGTACCCCTCGGTGAAGATCAGGTACAGCACGTGCAGGACCACGGCCAGCCGCGTCGCGCGCTCGGCGGCGGGCAGGGCGAATGGGATGCCGCTCTCCCTGACCGCCTGCTTGGCCCGGGTGATGCGGCGGGTCATGGTGGCCTCGGGCACCAGGAACACCCGGCCGATCTCGGCGGCGGAAAGGCCGCCTACCGCGCGCAGGGTCAGGGCGATCTGCGAGGCGGGGGACAGCGAGGGATGGCAGCACATGAACAGCAAGATCAGCGTGTCATCGTCCCCGGCCGGGGCCGCGTCGGCCGCGGGGGCCAGCCACTGGCCGGGCGGAAGCTGCCGGGCGGCGGTCTCCTCGCGGCGCTGCCGGGCCTGCTCGGCCCGCAGCAGATCGGTCAGCCGCCGCGAGGCCACGGTGATCAGCCAGGCGCGGGGAGAATCGGGCCTGCCGTCAGCGGGCCACTGGGTGGCGGCGGCCAGCAGTGCCTCCTGAACCGCATCCTCGGCGGTGTCGAAGTGCCCGTACCGCCGCACCAGGGCACCCAGGACCTGCGGCGCCAGCTGGCGCAGCAGGTCCTCGGTCCCGGCCTGCGGCACGACGGTCAGGAGTCCAGCTCGTGCCGGGATTCAGCCACCGGCCGGACGTCCACCCGGGCGCGTTCCCGCAGCTGCTCCGGGCCGGGCGTACCGGCCAGCCGGCCAGCGATCTGGGTGGCGCGGTCGAAGCTGTCGCATTCGACGATCCAGTAACCGGCCAGCACCTCTTCCGACTCCGGGTACGGCCCGTCGGTCACCACCGGAACGCCTTCGCGCCACTGAAGCCGGCGGGCGTGCGCCGGAGCGGTCAGCCCCCGGGTCTCCACCAGCTCCCCCGAGTCGGACAGGTCCTGAACGAAGGACGCCATGAACTGGCCCATGGCCGCGAACTGCTCCGGGGTCCAGCGCGGCGCCCCGGCACCCGCGTTACCGGCCATGGCGTCGTAGTCCTGCTGCGACGCGTAGATCAAGATCATGTACTTCACGGAAGCTCCTCTCGGCGAGGCGCCGCTGCGGCACCCGCAGAGACGTCGGCGCCGCTACCGCGGACCGGACACCCCCGGCCAGGTTAGTCAGGACGGGGGTGTCCGGGGGCGGGGTCAGCCGCGGTGGTCCCGGCACCCACGGATGAAGCTCCCGCGAGATGGGTGGGTAAAGCGGGACGGCGCGGCATGCTCGGGGAAGTCATGCCGCGCCGCCCCCGTCTATCCAGCCCCGCGGGCCAGTCGCCCACGGGGACCGGTGGGCGGCCAGCACGGCGACGGGCCAGGAGGCTTCGGCCCACACCGTGCGGCCCGGGCCGGCGTGGTAGTAGCCCCAGCAGCTGGCGCTGGCGGCCACCAGGGCCAGGCCCAGCCCGCACACGGGCAGGTCATCCACATCGTCCTCGGCCGCCTCGGCGCCGACCGGGGCGCCCGCGGCCGGCTCGGTCGGACCACCCGTGTCAGTGACCGACACCCGCGCGACACCGCTGCGCGGGCTGGAGACCTCGACGGTGAAGACACCACCGTAGCCAGAGCTGGTATGGACCACCGCGTTGGCGGCCAGCTCGGACACGCACGACACCAGGGCATCGCGGGCCGGCCATTCTTCCAGCAGGCAGGCTACGAAGCGGCGGGCCTCCGCCACCTGAGCCAGCGTGCCTGGAAACACTCTCAGCCAGCGCAGGCCCCGCTCACCTTCAGCTGGGCATACGTCGGCACTAACCGAATTCGCCGACATCATCCGCCACCCCTCGGATCCTCAGCGCACTTACCAATCCGCTACTCAGCGGATGCATTTGGTGCCAACCCGTGACTATACTCCGCGCAAGCACGCTAGGTGCAAGGTTGCGAGTTACAGGGCTTCCGGGAGGACACGCATGGCGGATCACATCCCGACCGTGCGGCAGCGCCGCCTGGCGCAGGCCCTGCGGGAACTGCGGCACGAGGCCGGGCTGACCCAGGACGCGGTCGGGGTGCGGATGGGCTGGCACACCTCCAAACTGTTCCGGCTGGAGAACGCGCGCAGCCCCCGGGTGGACTGGCTGGACGTCAAGGAGCTGATGGACATGTACGGGGTCCGCAGCCCGCACCGCGAGGCCCTTATCCAGCTGGCCCAGGACGCGCGGATGATGGGCTGGTGGACGCCCTACCGGGATGTGTTCACCGGGTCCTACGTGGCCCTGGAGAACGAGGCTTCGGCCATGCGCCTGTACTGCCCGGAACTGGTTCCCGGGCTGCTGCAGACCGAGGCGTACGCGCGGGCGGTGATCCGGGCGGTCCGCCCGGGCTACGACGACGAGAGCGTGGAACGCCGGGTGACGGCTCGGCTGACGCGGCAGAAGGTGCTGCTGGACCGGACCTCGTCCCCGCAACTGGTGCTGATGCTCAACGAGGCCGTGCTGCGTCGCATGGTCGGCGACGTGGACGTCATGGCCGCCCAGTTGCGGGCCCTGGCGGCCGCGGCTGAGCGTCCGCAGGTGACCCTGCAGGTGCTGCCGTTCAGCGCCGGGGCCCACGCCAGCATGGAGGGCGGGTTCGTACTCATCCAGTTCCCCGAGGAGACCGACCCGGATGTCGTATACGTGGAGGGCATCATGGGGGACCTTTACCTGGAAAGTGTTGGGGAGGTAAAGCGGTATCAGTCGGCATTTGAACGTATTCAAGCGGTGGCGCTCAGCCCTGGAGAAAGTCTCACATTTATTTCGGCAATGGCGGGAGAACTGGGCTGATCGGGGAAAAATGCGTTCAGCGGCCCGCACGGGGCGGCCCATATCCAACCATCGGCGGTCACCGCCGCGAGAGCTAGGAGCAGCAATGGGCGAAGCCGGCATCGCTGACAGGTCGTGGCGGAAGTCCAGCTACAGCGGGGGGGACAACAACTGCGTCGAGATCGGGACGGCCGGCGTGGACGTCGCTGTCCGCGACACGAAGGACCTGCGCGGGGATGCGCTGCGGTTCAGCGCCACCGCGTGGCAAGGGTTCACGCAAAGCATTTGCCGGCCGGCGGTCCCGGCGTGACTGCGTGATGTGGTGCCGCCGGGACGGTGGTCCACGGCGCAAATACAAAGCCCGTCAACTGCGGGAATAACATCCCGGAACAGGAGAATTATGCGGGGTGATTTGCGCGCCAAGGCCGGATTCCGCCTTTGTTCCCGGACGGTGGCCATGACGGTCATCCGGGCCGATCCCATGAGCGGGTGTGACCACGTAACTGCGAATTGTGGTCACACCCGCACCTTCCCTGCCGGGCCAGGAGGAGGGCAAGATACGGGGAGGAAAAACCCCTAGCGAGGAGGCGGCATGCCGGCAGCATCATCTGGTGGCGGCCTGCGGCGGTCGCTGTCGATCTGGCAGGCCATCGGCCTGTCCATCGCGCTGATGGCCCCCAGCATGGCCGCCAACATCAACCCGCAGGCCAGCGCGGCGACCGCGGGACGGGCGGTGCCGCTGGCGTTCCTGATCGCGGCGGTCGGCGTGCTGCTGGTGGCGTACACGTTCGTGCGGCTGTGCCAGTACTACCACCACTCCGGCTCGGTCTACGCCTTTGTCGGAGCGACGCTGGGGCCGCGGGCGGGCGTGGTGGCGGGCTGGGGCCTGCTCGGCACGTACACGTTCTACGCGGTGGTGACGTCCTCGGCCGCGGGCATCTTCGGGACCGACTTCCTGAGCACGGTCGGCGCGTGGCCGCACCCGCCGTCCTGGGCGCCGTTCCTGCTGGCCGGGGTGGCGGTGGCGCTGACCCTGGTGGTGGCGGTCTTCCCGGCCCGGCGCGGTACCAACGTGCTGCTGACGGTGGAAGGCGCCACGGTCGCGCTGATCCTGATCGTCACCGTGGTGGTGCTGGTCCGGCTGCTGGCCGGGAACGCGCCCGGTGGGCACCACTTCACGCTGAGCGTGTTCACGCCGCCCGCCGGGACCAGCTTCTCCCCGCTGTTCCTGGCCGTGGTGTTCGGCTTCCTGTCGTTCGCGGGTTTCGAGGCGGCTTCCACCCTGGGTGAGGAGACCTCCCATCCGACCCGGGACATCCCGCGCGCCATCCTGGGCACCGCGGTGTTCGGCGGCATCTACTTCGTGGTGGTGACCGCGGTCGAGACGATGGGATTCGGGACCAGCAAGGCCGGGGTCACCGCGTTCTCCAGTTCGTCCTCGCTCCTCGGCCAGCTGGGTACGAGCTACGTCGGGGCGTGGATCGGGGACGTCATCACGCTGGGCACCACGATCAGCGCGTTCGGCTGCTGCCTGGCCTCCACCGTGGGAGCGTCCCGGTTGATGTACGCGCTGGCCCGGGACGCCGGCGGGGACCGTGGCCTGGGCCGGACGTCACGCACCGGGGCGCCCGCCTCGGCCGCACTGATCATCGTCGCCCTGACGGTCGCGATCTACGTCATCTACCTGGCCGCGTTCGGAGCCAACGCGGAGGACAGCTTCGCCTGGTCGGGTACCATCGGCACGCTGATCCTGCTGGTGGTGTACGTGCTGGCCACGATCGGATGCGTGATCCTGGTCTTCGTCCGGCGCAAGCTGCCGGTTCCGATGTGGCAGATCGTCGTCCCGATCATGGCCCTGATCGTGCTGGGGTACACGCTGTACCGCAACGTGATCCCCTATCCCCCGTCCGGGCCGGGCCGCTGGTTCCCGGTGGTGGCGGGAGCCTGGCTGGTGGCGGCGCTGGCCGTCGTGCTGGTGGCACCCGGCTTCGCCCGCCGGCTGGGGGCCGCGCTGACCGCCCGGGAAGGCATCGGCGGGGCCGGGGAGGACGAAGGCGCCGGGGACCCGGCCGCGGACGTGACGGGCGACCAGGCATCCAGTGCCTGAGAGGGAACTGCTTCCGGTCGTGGCGGACCTGCGGCTGGCCGACCACCACTGTCACGGGGTGGTCGGCCGGGACCTGGACCGCCCGGCGTTCGAGGCCCTGCTGACCGAGGCCGGTTACACCGATCGGCCCGGGGTGACGATGTTCGGCACCCAGCTCGGCCTGGCCGTGCGGCGCTGGTGCCCGCCCGTGCTCGGCCTGCCCGCGCACACGGGACCGGATGAGTACCTGACGGCCCGGGCCGGGCTGGGTCACCAGGAGGTCGGCCGCCGGTTCCTGCGGGCAGCCGGGCTGGACACGCTGTACGTCGACACCGGCTTCGAGCCGGAGCCGCTGACCTCCCCGGGCGAGCTGGCCGCGCTGGCCGGCGCGGAGGCACGCGAGATCGTCCGGCTGGAACAGGTGGCCGAGTCGGTGGGTGCCGGCCTGAGCGGCGACGCCACCGGGTTCGCGGGCGCGTTCCGGGCGGCGCTGGCCGAACGGGCCCGGTCCGCGATCGGGCTCAAATCGGTCGCGGCCTACCGGGTCGGCCTGGACCTGGAGCCGGCCCGGCCCACCGACACCGAGGTGGCGGTGGCCGCGGCGCACTGGCTGGACACCCCGGACGGGAAGCCCGGCCGGCTGGCCGACCCGGTGCTGCACCGCTTCTTCATCTGGTGCGGGGCCGATCTGGGACTGCCGATCCAGTTCCACGTAGGCTACGGCGACCGCGACGTCGACCTGCACCGGTGCAACCCGCTGCTGCTGACCGGCCTGCTGCGGGCCATCGAGCCGGCCGGTGTCCCGGTACTGCTGCTGCACAACTACCCCTACCATCGCGAGGCCGGGTACCTGGCGCAGGTGTTCCCGCACGTCTACGTGGACGCGGGGCTGGCCACGCACAACCTGGGCCGGGGGTCGGCCGCGCTGATCGCCGAGACGCTGGAGCTGACCCCGTTCGGGAAGTTCCTGTACTCCTCGGACGGGTTCGGCCTGCCTGAGCTGCACTACCTCGGCGCGGTGCTGTTCCGCCGCGGTCTGTCCGCGTTCCTGCGGGCCGGCCTGGACGACGGCAGCTGGACCAGCGCTGACGCCGGGCAGATCGCCCGGCAGGCCGGCTACGAGAACGCCCGCCGGGTCTACGAGGGGATCCCGGGCCAGGGCCTGGCCCCGGGATCGCCGTCTCCGGCCCCGTAGGCTTTGCGGGTCAGCGGCCGCGGCGCCAGCGGGGCTTGCGCTTGTCCAGGAACGAGCGCATCCCCTCGCGGGCGTCGGGGGTCTGGCTGGTGGCCGCCATGACCTCGATGGCGTAGGCATAGGCCTGGGGCTGATCCAGGTCCATCTGGGCGTACAGGGCCTGCTTGCCGATCCCCTTGCTCTCGGCCGAGCCGCGGGTCACCCGGTCCAGCAGGTCCTGCACCGCCGAGTCGAGCTGGGCGGCGGGAACCACCCGGTTGACCAGCCCCCAGTCCAGCGCGGTGGCGGCGTCGATGGTGTCGCCGGACAGGGCCAGTTCGGCCGCCCGCTTACGGCCGACGTTGCGGGCCACGGCGACCATGGGGGTGTGGCAGAACCAGCCGCCCTTGCCCCCGGGCGTGGCGAAACCGGCGTCCTCGCTGGCCACGGCCAGGTCGGCGCTGGCCACCAGCTGGCAGCCCGCGGCGGTGGCCAGCCCGTGCACCCGGGCCACCACCGGCTGCGGGATCTGCTGCAGCAGCGTCATCAGCTCGGTGCAGGTCCGCAGGAGCGCCCGGACCTGCACCAGGTCAGCGTCGGCGACGTCGGCGAAGTCGTGCCCGGCGCAGAACACCGGGCCGTGGCCGGCCAGCACCACGCCGAGGGCATCGCTGGCCCCGATCCCGGTGAACGCGTCGATCAGCTCGTGCATGTGTGACCGCGACAGGGCGTTGCGCCGCCGCGGACGGTTCATGGTCACGGTGGCGAAATCGCCGGACCGTGCCACTTCGATGTGCTCATAACCCATAACTGGGGACGCTACGCGGCCAGCCACTCCGGGGAAAGCTCGCCCTCGGCCACGAGCACGGCCGGGCCGGTCAGCAGGCTGGTGTCCGGAGTCAGGGTGACGGTCAGGTCGCCGCCCGGGACCCGGACCCGCCACCGGCCCCGCAGGTCCCCGGTGGCCTCGGCCGCGGCGACAGCGGCGGCCACCGCGCCGGTGCCACACGACCGGGTGGGACCGGACCCGCGCTCGTAGACCCGCATCTGCGCGCTGCGCTCACCGGTCAACCGGACCAGCTCCACGTTGGCGCCGTCCGGGAACAGCTCGGTGTCCAGCGACGGGGCCGCGGACAGGTCGAAGTCCTCCAGCGGCGACTCGACCACACAGGCCAGGTGCGGATTACCGACCGAGATGCGCAGGCCCTCGCAGGTCATGCCGCCGACCGAGGCCCAGCCGGCGCCGAGCACGGCCGGGGCCCCCATGTCCACGGTGATCTCACCGCTGGGCTCCAGCCGGACCTGGCGGGTCCCGGACCGGGTCTCAACGGCCAGCCCGGGGCCCTGGGCCAGGCCGTGGTCGAGCAGGTAGCGGGCGAACACCCGGATGCCGTTGCCGCACATCTCGGCGACGCTGCCGTCCGCGTTCCAGTAGTCCATGAACCACTCGGCGGCCAGATCCTGCTCGGCGCCGCCGACCGGGCCGCCGGCGGCCGCGATGGCGGCCGGGGTGGCCAGCGCGGTCGCGGCCGCGCAACCCAGGCCGCCCGGGGACTCGCCGGAGATCCGGAACGCGCCCGGACCGCCCTCGGTCAGCTCGGCCGCCAGCACCTCCACCCCGACCACGCGGAGCACGCCGTCGCCGCCGATCCCGGCCCGGCGGTCACACAGCCGCCGCACGAACCCGGGGGTCAGCTCCAGTTCACCGTCCGGGTCCGGCAGGATGACGAAGTCGTTCTCCGTGCCGTGCCCCTTCGCGAACCGCATGCCCCGATGCTATCCGGCGGCGTTAATGAGCCGGGCTGCCCGCCGGGCCGGGGCGGGCGGACGGGCGCGCCGATGACCCCAGCACTCCCAGCGCCTGGTCCAGCGGCCCGGGACCGCCCGCGGCGCCGGGGCCAGCGCCGGGGTCAGCGTCCAGCCAGGTGATGCGGGGGTCGCGGCGGAACCAGGACTCCTGGCGGCGGGCGAACCGGCGGGTGGCACGGACGGTCTGGTCGCGGGCCTGAGCCAGGGTCCACTCCCCCGTCAGGTGACGGAGCATCTGCTGGTAGCCGAGGGCGCGGCTGGCGGTGCGGCCCTCGCGCAGGCCGGCCTGCTCGAGGTGGCGGACTTCGGCCTCCAGGCCGGCCGCCCACATCTGGTCCACGCGGGCCGTGATGCGCTGGTCGAGCTCGTCGCGGGGCAGGCGCAGGCCCAGCTGGACGGCGGGGAAGCCAGCCGGGGACCCGAGCGGGGACCCGGCCCCGTAACCGGGCAGGGTGGCCGCGAACGGGCGGCCGGTGAGCTCGATGACCTCCAGGGCCCGGACGATGCGGCGGCCGTTGCTGGGCAGGATGGCCGCGGCCGCGGCCGGGTCCAGCCCGGCCAGCCGGGCGTGCAGGGCGGCGGCCCCGTCGCGGTCCAGCTCGGTTTCCAGAGCGGCCCGCACCGCCGGGTCGGTGCCGGGGAAGGTCAGGTCCTCCAGGGCGGCCCGCACGTACAGGCCGGAGCCGCCGGCCAGGATCGGCACCTGGCCGCGCGCGGCCACGTCGGCGATCGCGGCCCGGGCCAGCCGCTGATAGTCGGCCACGTTGGCGGGCTGCCGGACGTCCCACACGTCCAGCAGGTGGTGCGGCACGCCGTGGCGTTCGGCCTGGGTGAGCTTGGCCGTGCCGATGTCCATACCCCGGTAGACCTGCATGGAATCGGCGTTGATGACCTCGCCGCCGAGCGTGCGGGCCAGCGCGACGGCCAGGCCCGACTTCCCGGCCGCGGTGGGGCCGACCACCGCGATGACACGCTCGCCCATGCGCTTCAGTCTTCCACCGGCGGACCGCCGCCGGGCCGCGGGCAACGTACCTGGATGAGGTCACCAACCCCGGGTAAGACGTGGATGTGACAACCGTGGACGGTCCGGACCGTTTTCAGCGCAGGCATGTGTGGGCGGGCTTCCCGCTGGGGGTGGTGTACAAGTACTTCGACGACTTCGGCACCTACCTGGCCGCGATCCTCACCTACTACGCGTTCGTGTCGCTGTTCCCGCTGCTGCTGATCGCCTCGACCGTGCTGAGCGTCGTCCTGCGCGGGGACACCCGCCTGCAGCACGAGCTGCTCACCTCGGCGCTGACCCAGTTCCCGGTGGTCGGCCAGGAGCTGGGCAAGCCGGAGCACCTGAGCGGCGGCACCAGCGGCCTGGTCATCGGGATCGCCGGGTCGATCTACGGCTCGCTGGGGGTGGCCCAGGCGTTCCAGTACGCGAGCAACACCATGTGGGGAATTCCACGCAACAGCCGGCCCAATCCGCTCAAGGCGCGCGGCCGGAGCGTGGTCCTGCTGGTCACCGCCGGGCTGGCCGTGCTGGCCACCACGCTGCTGTCCGTCGCGAGTGCCGGCGGCGTCGGGGCCCTCGGCACCGTGGCGAAGTACCTGGCCATTGCGGTCTCGGTGCTGATCAACATAGGCGTTTCCATCTTCGCGTTCCGGTTCGCGCCGGCCCGGCGGCTGTCCTTCCGGGACGTCTTCCCGGGCGCGGCGGCCTCCGCGATCATCTGGCAGCTGCTGCAGTCGTTCGGGGTGCTCTACGTGCGGCACGTGGTCCGGCACGCCAGCGCCACCAACGCGGTGTTCGCCATCGTCCTCGGACTGGTCGCGTACCTGTTCATCGCGGCGATAGCGATCCTGCTGTGTATCGAGATCAACGTGGTGCGGGTCGACCGCATGCACCCCCGGGCGCTGCTCACTCCGTTCACCGACGACGTGCCGCTGACCCAGGGCGACAAGCGGGCCTACACCGGCCAGGCCAAAGCTCAGCGCAGCAAGGGTTTCGAGCGCATCAAGGTGGACTTCACGGCGCCGGACGCCGACGGCGAATCCAGCCCCGGGCAGGCCGATCCTGAGCCGGGGCAGGCCGATCCTGAGCCCGGGCAGGCCGGCCCCCGGGAAGAATCAGGCTGAGGGTCAGACCGGGCGCGCGAGAGCCGGCATACCCAGGACGACGGGCGACCGGGCCGGGGAAACCGCCGACGTTCGGCCATCGAAATCATCGGTACGGCCGGTCAGCCTGGCCTCCCAGGCATCACCGGCGCGGGTGCGGCGCACGGCGGCGGGCGCGCCGTCGGCGACCAGGTAGTGCGGCGCGGCGCGGGAGATCGTCACCGTCACCAGGTCCCCGGGGCGGGGCGCGCTGTCCTCGGGCGTGAAGTGCACCAGGCGGTTGTCCGGGGCGCGGCCTGACATCCGGTGGGTGGCGGCGTCCTTACGGCCCTCGCCCTCGGCCACCAGCACCTGGGTGGACCGGCCGACCAGGCGCTGGTTCTCCGCCCAGGTGACCTCGCTAACCAGCTCGGCCAGCCGGTCGTAACGCTCCTGGACCACCTGCGGCGGCACCTGCTCGTCCATGGTGGCGGCGGGGGTGCCGTGCCGCGGCGAGTACAGGAACGTGAACGCGCCCGCGAACCGGGCCTCGCGCACCAGATCCAGGGTGTCGGTGAAGTCACGCTCGGTCTCACCCGGGAAGCCGACGATGATGTCGGTGGTAATCGCGGCGTCCGGGATGGCCGCCCGCACCCGGTCCAGGATGGCCAGGTAGCGGTCACGGCGGTAGGCCCGGCGCATCGCCTTGAGCACGGCGTCGGAACCGGACTGCAGCGGCATGTGCAGGTGCGGCATCACGTTCGGCGTCTCGGCCATGGCCTCGATCACGTCGTCGGTGAAGTCACGCGGATGCGGCGAGGTGAACCGGACCCGCTCCAGACCGTCGATCTCCCCGCAGCTGCGCAGCAGCTTGCCGAACGCCTGCCGGTCGCCGAACTCCGCACCATAGGAGTTCACGTTCTGCCCGAGCAGCGTCACCTCGATGACGCCGTCGGCGGCCAGGAGGCGGACTTCGGCCAGAATGTCGCCGGGGCGGCGGTCCTTCTCCTTGCCGCGCAGGCTGGGCACGATGCAGAAGGTGCAGCTGTTGTTACAGCCGACCGAGATCGCGACCCAGGCCGCGTACGCCGACTGCCGGCGGGCCGGGAGCACGGACGGGAACGTCTCCAGCGTCTCCTCGAACTCGGCCTGGGCCTGCTGGCGTTCCCGGGCCCTTTCCAGCAGGCTGGGCAGAGCGCCGATGTTGTGCGTGCCGAACACCACGTCGACCCAGGGCGCCCGCTTGCTGATCGCGGTGCGCTCCATCTGGGCCAGGCAGCCGCCCACCGCGATCTGCATGCCCGGGGTGGCGTTCTTGACCGGCAGCAGGTGACCGAGGTTGCCGTACAGCCGGTCGGCGGCGTTCTCCCGGACCGCGCAGGTGTTGAACACGAGCACGTCCGGGGTGGTGTCGCTGGCCGCGCGCCGGTAACCCGCGTCCTCCAGCAGGCCCGAGAGCCGCTCGGAGTCGTGCGCGTTCATCTGGCACCCGTAGGTGCGGATCTCGTAGGTGCGGGGCGAGGCGTCCATGACGTCTAACAGGATATGCGCCTGCCGTGTCCGCTCGGCGTCAGCGGGCGAACTCCATGGCGCGGGACTCGCGGACCACGGTGATGCGGATCTGGCCCGGGTAGGTCAGCTCCTCCTCCACCTGCTTGGCGATGTCGCGCGCGATGACCTGGGCCTGGATGTCGTCCACGTTGTCCGGCTTGACCATGACCCGGATCTCGCGGCCGGCCTGCATGGCGAACACCTTCTCCACGCCCTCGTGCGCGCTGGCGATCTGCTCCAGCCGCTCCAGCCGCTTGACGTACGACTCGAGCGACTCGCGCCGGGCCCCGGGCCGGCCACCGCTGATCGCGTCGGCGGCCTGGGTCAGCACCGCTTCGACGGTACGGGCCTCGACCTCGTTGTGGTGAGCTTCGATAGCGTGGACCACGTCGTCGGGCTCGCCGTAACGCCGGGCGATCTCCGCCCCGATCAGCGCATGGCTGCCCTCGACCTCGTGGGTCAGGGCCTTGCCGATGTCGTGCAGGACCGTGCACCGCTTCATCAGCCCGGCATCCATGCCCAGCTCACTGGCCATCATCCCGGCGATGTGGGCCGACTCGATCAGGTGCTTGAGCACGTTCTGCCCGTAGCTCGTGCGGTAGCGCAGCCGCCCGAGCAGCGAGATCAGCTCCTCGTGCATGCCGGTGATGCCCAGCTCGACCAGGGCGTCCTCGCCGGACCGGACGCACAGCTGCTCGATCTCGGCCTTGCCGCGCTCGTACGCTTCCTCGATACGCTGAGGGTGAATGCGCCCGTCCAGCACCAGGCGCTCCAGCGTCAGCCGGGCGATCTCCCGCCGCACCGGGTCGAAGCACGACAGCAGGACCGCCTCGGGCGTGTCGTCGATGATCAGGTTGACCCCGGTGACGGACTCGAAGGCACGGATGTTCCGCCCCTCGCGGCCGATGATCCGGCCCTTCATCTCATCGCCCGGCAGGTGCAGCACCGACACCACGGACTCACTGGTCTGCTCGGTGGCCACCCGCTGAATGGCTAGCGTGACGACCTTGCGGGCGCGCTTCTCGCCTTCGGCCCGCGCTTCGTGCTCGAGGTCGCGCACGGTCAGGGCGGCCTCGCGCTTGGCCTGGTTCTCGATGCTGGCGACCAGCTCGTTCTTAGCCTGGGCGGCGGTCAGCCCCGCCACCCGCTCCAGAATCGCGGCCCGCTGCTCGTCCAGCTTGTCGATGTCGGCCGCGCGCTGGCTGAGTTCATGCTGGCGCTCGTCCAGCTCGGCCGCGCGGTCTTCCAGCCGCTGCAGTTCGGAGTCCAGCCGCTGTTCCCGGTCGGCCAGCCGGCCCTCCCGGCGTTCCAGGTCGCTGCGGAGTTCGCGGATCTCATCCTTGACCGAGCGGATCTCGGCTTCGACCTCCCGGCGGCCTTGGTTGGCCTGGTCGGCGGCCTGCTCGGCCTTCGACCTGATCGCGGTGGCTTCGGTCTCGGCCCGGGCCCGGATCTGGTCGGCCTCGCGGTGGCCGGCTTCGATGGCCTCGGCGGAAAT
>DASWVA010000249.1:0-4569 GCA_036401415.1 Streptosporangiaceae bacterium | reverse complement strand
GCAGGCACGGCTGGGCGGCCGGCGGGGGCGCCGGCGCGGCCGGCGGCGCAGTTCTGGACGGCGGCGCGGATGAGGAGCGCCGTCCCGCTGCGGGCGAGCGGGGCGGCTCCGCTGAGGGCGAGTGGGGCGGCCGGCCATCAGCAGGTCAGCTTGCAGGCCAGGCCGCAGGCCACCCCGGCCCCGCCACCGGGGACGCCGGATCCGGTGTACTTCAATGGGGTGCCGACGGTGGGGGCGCTGTTCTTCACGACCGGGACCAAGGCTCACTTCTGCACGGCTAGCGTGGTCGACAGCGTCAGCTTGAACCTGGTGCTGACCGCGGCGCACTGCGTGTACGGGAGCAGCGGGTACGCCACCAACGTGGTCTACGTGCCCCAGTGGCACCAGGGCGTCAGCCCCTACGGGATGTGGCCGGTCAAGACGATTACGGTCGCGGCGGGCTGGAAGCAGTCCCAGGACCCCAACCTGGACTTCGCGTTCCTGACCGTGACCCCGCCGACCGGGACGAGAAAGCCGGTTCAGCTGATCACCGGCGGCCTGCGGCTCGGCATCAACACCCCGTACGCGCAGCCGGTCACGCCGGTCGGCTACAACAACATCGACAACGAGCCGATCAGGTGCGCCACCCGCAGCCAGAAGTTCGAACCGGCCCAGATCGAGCTCTACTGCAACAACTACCAGGATGGCACCAGCGGTGGCCCGTGGATCGCGCACTTCAACCCGGTGACCGGCACCGGAACCGTGGTCGGCGAGATCGGCGGGTATGAGCAGGGCGGGGACTACGCCTGGCAGTCGTTCAGCCCCTACTACGGCTGGCCGGTCCTGCGCTTGTTCGTGCAAGCGGAGCTGCGGCACCGCTGACCACGGGGCAGCGGTCAGGCACCCGGGGCTGACACCGCGGGCGCGACCCCGGCGATCGTGGCGAGCGCGCTGAGGTGCTCGTCCACGGTGGTCAGGCCCGCGCCCATGGTGTTGACCGACACGTGACTGGCCCCGGCGAGCTGCCACTGGCCGAGCCGGCCGGCCAGCAGGCCGGCGTCGCCGCGCCAATTGACCCGGCCTTCCATACCGATGGTGGCCGGGTCCCGGCCCGCCCCGGTGGCTGCCGCCGCGATGACCGACAGTGCTTCGTCCAGGTCCGGGCCGGGCGAGACCTGCGGGAACCAGCCGTCGGCCACCCGGCCGATCCGCTGGTAGGCCTTCGGGGACTGGGCGCCGAGCCAGACCGGGATCGGCCGCTGCACCGGGAGCGGCGCCAGGCCCGCCCCCTCGATGTGGTCGAACGGTCCGTGATGGGTCACCGACTGCTCAGTCCACAGCCGGCGCAGCAGGCCGACCTGCTCGTCCAGGCGGCGGCCACGGGTGCGGAAGTCCTGGCCCAGGGCGTCGTACTCGACTTTGTTCCAGCCGATGCCCAGGCCGAGCCGGAACCGGCCTCCGGACAGCAGGTCGGCTTCGGCGGCCTGCTTGGCCAGCAGGGCGGTCTGCCGCTGAGGCGCGATGATGACGCCGGTGACCAGCTCCAGCGAGGTGATCGCGGACAGGTAGCCGAACATCACGAACGGCTCGTGGAACGTGGTGTGCAGGTCGTACGGGCCATCCCAGCCCGGGTACACGGCCGGGTCGGCCCCGACCACGTGGTCGTAGGCGAGCACATGGGCGAAGCCGAGGGATTCGGCGGCCTGGCCGTAAGCCCGGACGGCCCCGACGTCACCACCCAGCTCGGTCTGCGGGAAGACGACCCCGATCCGCATGTGACCTCCTCCGAAGCGCGATCGGCCAGAATCCCGGCCGGTGGCTACGCTACCGAAGCTGGCTCAGGTTGATCGCGTCGGCCATGGCCGCCGGAGCACGGTCACGGCCGGAGGTAGGAAGCCCCGTTCAGGTCGACGATCGTCCCGGTCGCCCATTCCGCCTCGGGTGAGGCCAGGTAGACGATGGCCGCCGCGATCTCGGCGGGCTGCGCGATCCGGTTCAGCGGGCTCTGGGCCCGCACCTCGTCGCCGTCCGGGCCATTGACCCGCTCGCCGGCCATCTCGGTATCGACGAAGCCCGGCGCGACGGTGCTGACCGCGATGCCGTACGGGCCCAGCGCGATGGCCAGCGACTGGCCGAAGCTGTTCAGGCCGCCCTTGCTGGCCCCGTAGGCGGGCTGGCCCGGCTCGCCGCGGAAGGCGCCACGCGAGGAGACGTTCACGATCCGGCCGCCGCCGCGCGGGATCATGTGCTGGACCGCGCACCAGGTGACGTTGGCCGGGCCGACCAGATTGAGCGCCAGCGTCCGCTGCCAGGCGGCTTGCCAGTCCTCATACGTCACCTCGGTGATCGGGTGCGCGACGAAGACGCCGGCGTTGTTGACCAGCACGTCCAGGCCGTCCAAGCCGACCGCGGCCTGGTCCACCATGCGCCGGGCCTCATCCGGGTCGGTCAGGTCGGCCTGCACGACCATGTGCCCGTCGCCGGGAAGCTCGGCCAGCACGGCGTGGGCCAAGATGGCGGAGTCGCGGTGGTGGACGGCCACGTGGTCGCCCTGAGCCGCGAACGCCAGCGCGGTGGCCCGGCCGATGCCCCGGGACGCTCCAGTGATCAGTACCGCTCGCCCAGTCACTGGACCAACCCTAGGACAGGCGGGCGGCTGGCGCGGGCAGGGGGCGTCAACCGAGGTTCAGGCGCCGTCCAGCCGGGGCAGCAGCCGGGTGTCCAGGCGTTCCTCGCGGACCTCGCCATGGTCCAGGCTGACCTGGTAAGCCGCCTGGCCGGCGACCTCGGCGACCGCTTCGGCCAGTTCGGTACCCCGGTAGACCAGGCCGGCGTGATCGTCGGTGGCGTAGCCGCCGGGCAGGATGCCCTCCGCGACGAACTGGTGAAACCGGGGACGGCGCTGCTCCTCGGCGTCGTAGTGCACGCCGTTGGCGTAGGGCAGGAGGCCCAGGCCGTTGGTGACCGGGCGCAGCTCCGGGCCGAACGAGTCCGTGGTCCCCCCGACGTGCCAGCAGATCGACCCGGCCGAGACCCCGCTGAGCACCACCCCGGCCCGCCAGGCCTGGCGGAACACCTCGTCCAGCCCGTGCAGCCGCCACAGCGCGAGCAGGTTGGCCACGCTGCCGCCTTCGACCCACACCACGTCCTGGGCCAGCACCAGCCCGGCCAGGTCGTCGACGTTGGGCATGGTGAAAAGCTTGAGCACGGCCACGTCCACGCCGGCGGCCCGGCCTGCTTCGGTGAACTGCATAGCCCGCCAGTCCTGGTCACCGGTGGCGGTACCGACGTAGCAGAGCTTCGGCGCGCGGCCGGACACCCCGGCCAGCTCGATCGCGTAGTGCAGCAGTGGGCCGAATCCGACCGGCGTGCGGCGGCCGCGCGTCAGGCCGCCGGAGGTGGCGAGGATGGTGGGGACTTTGAGCGTGGTGGCCGTCATGAGCTGAGGATAGGAGTGGCCCGCTGGAGGATGGCGGCGGTGTCCACGCCGGCCGGCAGGGTGCCGAAGGCATGGCCCCAGTCCCCGGCCAGCCGCGAGGCGGTGAACGCGTCAGCCACCGCGGGGTGCCCGTGCCGGACCAGCAGCGCGCCCTGCAGCACCATGGCCATGGTCTCGACCACCCGGCGGGCCCGCAGCTCAGCGCCGGCCCGGCCGGGCCCGGTCAGGAAGGCCAGCTCGGCCCGGAGCCCGTCGATGGCCCGGTCCAGCCGGGGGTCGGCGCCGGCCGCCAGGCCGACCTCGGCGAAGTAGGCCTCGGCCTGGGCCCCGCCGGATGGGCCGCGGGACAGCGCCCGCAGCACGTCCAGCGCGGCCACGTTGCCCGAGCCCTCCCAGATCGACTGCAGCGGGGCCTCCCGGTACAGCCGGGGCAGGCCGGACTCCTCCACGTAGCCGTTGCCACCAAAACATTCCAGCGCCTCAGCGGCGTGTACCGGGACCCGCTTGCAGACCCAGTACTTGGTCACCGCCAGCGCGATGCGCCGGAACGCCGCCTCCTGCCCATCGCCCCGGGCCGCGCGGTCGGTCGCCCCGGCCAGCCGCAGCATGACGGTGGTGGCCGCCTCGGATTCGACCGCCAGGTCGGCCAGCACGTTGGCCATGGCCGGCTGATCGGCCAGGGAGGCACCGAACGCCTGCCGGTGCGCGGCGTGGAACGCGGCCTGGCTGGCCCCGGCCCGCAACTGGGCTGAAGCCGCGATCACGCAGTCCAGCCGGGTCAGGTTGACCATCTCGATGATGGTGGGGACGCCGCGGCCCTCCTCGCCAACCAGCCAGGCCACCGCGTCGTCGTACTCGACCTCGGCCGATGCGTTGGACCGGTTGCCCAGCTTGTCCTTCAGACGCTGCAGCCGCACGCCGTTGCGGGTGCCGTCCGGCAGCACCCGGGGCAGCAGGAAGCAGGACAGCCCGCCGGGGGCCTGCGCCAGCACCAGGAACAGGTCACTGGTGGGGGCCGAGGTGAACCACTTGTGGCCGGTCAGCCGGTAGCTGCCGTCGGCGCCCCCGGGGGCCGGCACCGCGCGGGTGGTGTTGGCCCGGACGTCGGATCCGCCCTGCTTTTCGGTCATGGACATGCCGGCCAGCAGGCC
>DASWVA010000248.1:0-2522 GCA_036401415.1 Streptosporangiaceae bacterium | reverse complement strand
GTGATGGCGGGGTCGAAGTTCTCCAGGTTGCCCATGAAGTGCTGGGTGAAGACCAGCGGCGGGGCGCCTGGAGTCCCGAAGCGGCGGTAGGCGAAACGAACGCCGCCGGCCTGCAGGAACTGGGTGGGCGCCGCCGTGGTGAGCGAGGTGGGCATGACCGGTCTGCTCCTTGTCCGGCTCAGATGGCGGAGCGGCCGCCGTCCGCGGCGATGACCGCGCCGGTTATGTAGCTGGCCTTCGGTGAGGCCAGGAACACGATGACGTTGGCGATCTCGTCGGGCTGGGCGGCCCGGGCCATGATGGTGGTGGCGCCGACGCCGTCGGTCGCCTCGGCCGGCTGGATCGCGGTGTAGACGGGACCCGAGGCCACCGTGTTGACGCGGACGCCCGCGGGACTGTACTCGGCCGCCCAGGAGCGGGTCATCGAGTCCAGCGCGGCCTTGGTGGCGCCGTAGGCGGCCCCGCCGGCCATGCCGATCTCGCCGGCCATGCTCCCGACGTTGATGATGCTGCCGTTCCCCCGGGCGGCCATCTTCGGGGCCAGCGCGGCGGTCAGAAAGTAGGGAGCCTGCACGTTGGCCGCGAAGAGGTGCGTAAAGGTGGCCGCGTCGAGTTCCGGCGTGGGCCCGAACCAGGACGTCCCGGCGTTGTTGACCAGCACATCGACCCCGTCGGCCTGCCGGGCCAGCTCGTCCAGCTGGCCTGGATTGCTGAGGTCGGCGGCGACGAAGCGGGCCTTGCCCCCCTCGGCGGTGATGGCGTCGACCACGGCCTGGCCGCGGGCGGCGTCGCGTCCGTGCACGATGACCTCGGCGCCGTGCCGGGCCAGTTGCCCGGCCACCGCCTGGCCTATGCCGGAGGTTGCACCGGTCACCAGTGCACTCACGCCTTCAAGGTCTCGCTGCTCAGCTGCCATGGCCCGATTGTGCCGGGACAGGTCCCGGGCGGGGTATCCGACGCGTGACTGCACATCTGGGACACTGATGAGCAGTTACCGCGCTGACCGGGATCAGCGGGGCCGGCTGTGAAGGGGAAGGCCTGATGAACTCTGGGCCGCACCCGTGACCGGGGCGAGCGGGCCACCGCCGGCTGCCGCGGGCCGCGTGGTCGGCCGGGCCGCCCAGCTCGCCCGGCTCGGCCTCCTGGTTGACAGCGTCCCGGTCCGGGGCCAGGTTCTGGTGCTGCTCGGTGAGGCGGGGATCGGTAAGAGCACGTTGCTGGCCAGCACGGCTGACCGGGCCAGCGCCGCGGGCCTGCGGGTGCTGCGGGCCACCGGCCGGGAATCCGAGGCGAACATCGCCTTCGCCGGCCTGCATCAGCTGCTGTCACCGGTGCTCGGAGCCGTGGCGGACCTCGAACAGCGGCAGGCGCGGGCCCTGCTCGGGGCGCTCGGCCTGGCCGGGGAGCCAGCCGCCGCGGACCCGCTCGGAACGGGGCTCGCCACGCTGACCCTGCTGTCGGACATCTCCGGGCCGGCCCCGGTGCTGGCCATCGTCGATGACGCCCACTGGCTCGACCGCAGCTCACTTGGCACCCTGGCCTTCGTCGGCAACCGACTGGAAGCCGAACGGGTTGTCCTGCTGCTCGGGGCCCGGGGTCACGCCCCGCCGCCCGGCTTCGACCGGGGGTTCACCGAACTGCCGCTGGGCGCTCTGCCCGCGGCGGACGCCGGCCTGCTGCTCGACCTGCAGCCCCGGCCGCCCCGTGGGGCGGCCCGGAAGCAGGTGCTCGACCAGGCGGGCGGCAATCCGATGGCCCTGATCGAGCTGGCCAAGGTGATAGCCGCCGATCCCGGGGTCAGCCGCCGCTGGGCCGCCCAGCCGCTGCCTCCCGGCGACCGGCTCATGGCTGTCATCACCACCCAGCTGGCCACCCTGCCGGAGCCGACCCGGGTCGCGTTGCTCACAGCCGCGCTGGCTGGCGGCCCGGATGCCACCCCTGCGAGCGGCGTTCACGGGATCGATCCGCAGGTCCTCATGCCCGCCGAGCGGCTCGGCCTGGTCATGGTGGATCGGGCCGGCGTGCGGTTTTCGCACCCCCTGGTGCGCTCCGCGATCTACCATGACGCGCCCTTCGCCCAGCGCGCCGCGGCGCACCGCGAGCTGGCGGCGGCCCTGCCGGACCAGCCCGACCGGCAGGCCTGGCACCTGGCCGCGGCCGCCGTGCATCCTGACGAGCGGTTGGCTTCACTCCTGGAGACCACCGCGGCGCAGGCTCGGCGCCGCGGGGGCGTGACCGCCACGGCCCTGGCCATGGAGCGCGCCGCGGAGCTCAGCCCCGATCCTCACGACCAGGCGCAAAGGCTCATCTCCGCCGCTTCAGCCGCCGTATCCACCGGCCAGACAGCCTGGGTCCAGGACCTCGCGACCCGGGCTCTGGCCGTGACGGCGGACCCCGAGCTGCGGCTGATGGCCCGGAGCCGCGCCGGCTGGGCGCTGGCTTACTCGGGCCGCCGGTTGGCCGCGCTCCCGGCGCTGCTCTCCGTCGCGGAGGAGGCGTCAGTGAGCTTTCCGGCCCTGGCC
>DASWVA010000247.1:0-2162 GCA_036401415.1 Streptosporangiaceae bacterium | reverse complement strand
GCCCGGACCGCGGCCGGATCCGCGGCGCGGTCGGTGATGAGCTCGTGGGCGTCGCGGGCCGGGCAGATGCGGGCGAACGTGACCTTGCCGATCTTGGAGCTGTCGGCGACCAGGACGGCGCGCTGGGCGTGCCGGATCATGACCTGGTTGGTGTGCGCCTCGACCTCCTCGTGCGTGGTGCAGCCGGCCGTGGCGTCGATGCCGTCGACGCCGATGAACGCGGCGTCCAGGTTGAGCCCGGCCAGGCTGGCCTCGGCGATCGGGCCGGACAGCTCGTAGGTCTGGCTGCGGGCCAGGCCGCCGGTCACGATCAGCTTAATGTTGGGCCGGACACCCAGCTCGGAGGCGATGTTGAGGGCGTTGGTGACGATGGTCAGCCGGGGCCGGTCGGCCAGGGCGCGGGCCACCTCCGTCGCGGTGGTGCCGCCGGTCAGCCCGATAGCCATGCCTTCGGCCACCGTGCCGGCGGCGGCGGCCGCGATCCGCCGCTTCTCCTCGGCGAACCGGACCCCCTTGTAGCGCAGCGGAAGTTCGTAGCTGACCCCGTGCGCGACCGCGCCGCCGTGCGTGCGCTGCAGCAGCCGCTGATCTTCCAGCGTGGCCAGATCGCGGCGGATCGTGGCCGGTGAGGCGGCCAGTTCCTTGGCCAGGCCGGTGACGTCTACGGTGCCGCCGTTGGCCAGCCGCTCCAGGATCGCGCTGAGCCGCGCTGACTTGTGCATGACAGCCTCATCCTAGCCACCGCATTGGCGGCCTCTGATCACGTTGCTCTGTAAATCTGCGCACAGATGATCTAATCTGACCAGAATGAGCACAAGTGACCAGACCGGTGCTCCGGTGGTGGTGGACGACCGGGGCTTCATCCGCGCGCTGGGGCTGTTCCCGGCCACCGCGCTGAACATGGCGCAGATGGTCGGGATCGGGCCGTTCATCACGATCCCGCTGATCATCTCGGCCATGGGCGGCCCGCAGGCCATCCTGGGCTGGGTTGTCGGGGCGATCATCGCCCTGCTGGACGGGCTGGTGTGGGCCGAGCTCGGGTCGGCCATGCCGCGCTCCGGCGGCACCTACACGTTCCTGCGCGAGGCCTACCAGTACTCCACCGGGCGCCTCATGCCGTTCATGTTCGTCTGGACGACGTTGCTGGTCACGCCCCTCATCATGTCCACCGGCATGATCGGGATGACGAATTACCTCGGCTACTTCTTCCACATGACCAGCATGGAAGGCCACTGGATCGCGGTCGCCTTCACCGTGGTCACGGTGGCGCTGCTGTACCGGCGGATCGACTCGGTGGCCAAGCTGACCAACATGCTCTGGGGCGCCATGATCGTCACCGTGCTGCTGGTCATCGTGGCCGCGTTCAGCCACTTCCACCCCCACCTGGCCTTCAGCTACCCGGCCGGGGCGTGGACGCCGAACGCCAAATTCTTCGGCGGTCTGGGCGCCGGCCTGGTGCTGGCCATCTACGACTACTTCGGCTACTACACGGTGACCTACGTGGGCGACGAGGTGAAGAACCCCGGCCGCGTCGTCCCCTACTCGATCATCCTGGCCATTCTGGGCGTGCTGGTCATCGACCTCAGCATGAACATCGGCATCATCGGTGTGCTGCCCTGGCAGCAGGCGGAGAAGTCGACCTCGATCGGCACCGACTTCATGCAGCGGGTGTGGGGCCACGGTGCCGCCGACGTCGTCGCCGTGCTCATCATCATCTGCGCGTTCGCCTCGGTCTACACCGGCCTGCTCGGCGCCTCCCGGCTGCCGTACAACGCGGCCCGGGAGAAGCTGTTCTTCAAGCCGTTCGGGCTGCTGCACCCGCGGCTGCGCTTCCCGCACATCTCCCTGCTGGTCATGGGCCTGGTCACCGCGATCGCGTGCTTCTTGCCGCTGACCACGGTGATCAACGCGCTGATCGCGCTGACCCTGTTCACCCAGTTCATCGCCCAGATCGCCGCGCTCACCATCCTGCGGCACAAGCAGCCGGGGCTGAAGCGGCCGTACAAGCAGTGGCTGTACCCGGTGCCCAGCATCCTGGCCCTGGCCGGCTGGGTCTACATCTTCCAGGCCTCAGGCTGGGCCGCCATCCGGGTCGCCATCGGCTGGACCGTGCTCGGCGTCATCGCGTACCTGATCTGGGCCCGCACCGAGCACGTCTGGCC
>DASWVA010000246.1:0-2660 GCA_036401415.1 Streptosporangiaceae bacterium | reverse complement strand
CGCCAGCTCACCCGGGCGCTGCTGGCCGCGGCGGACCGGGCCGGGGTACGGCTGATCCGGCAGCCGGTGACCCGGATCGATGGCCGGACGGCCCGGCTGGCGGACGGCACCGTGGCCGAGGCGGACCAGGTGGTGCTGGCGGCCGGCTGGAACTCCGCGGACATCGGCGGCCTGCCACCGGACGCGGTGCCGCCGGTCCGGCCGGTCAAGGGGCAGATCATGCGGCTGCGGGCCCCCCGCGGGTTCCTGAGCCGGTCGGTGCGGGGCGTGGTCCAGGGCTCGCCGGTCTACCTGGTGCCCCGGGAGGACGGCGAGCTGGTGGTGGGGGCCACCCAGGAGGAACTGGGTACGGACACCCGGGTGACCGCGGGCGGGCTGTGGGAACTGCTGCGGGACGCCCGCGCGCTGGTGCCGGGCATCACCGAGCTGGAGTTCACCGAGGCGGTGGCCCGGCTGCGGCCCGGGACACCGGACAACGGGCCGGTGCTGGGACCGTGCGCGGCGGACGGGCTGGTCCTGGCGACCGGGCACTACCGCAACGGCGTGCTGCTCACCCCGGTCACCGCCGACGTCATCGTCAGCTACCTGCAAACCGGGCAGCTGCCCGCGGTGGCGGCCCACTTCACCATGGCCCGGTTTGGAGGGCGCTCGTGAACGTGACCGTCAACGGCCACCTCGTCGAGCTGGCCGACGGCGCCAGCACCGCGGCGGCCGTCCAGGTGCTGACCAGCGCGGTCAGCGGCATCGCGGTCGCCGTCAACGGGGCGGTGGTGCGCCGCAGCGAATGGGAGTCCACCCGCCTGGCCGACGGCGACCAGGTCGAGGTGCTCACCGCGGTCCAGGGAGGCTGAGTCATGGACGATCCCCTCGTCATCGCCGGGCAGAAGTTCGGTTCGCGGCTGATCATGGGCACCGGCGGGGCGCCCAGCCTGGAGGTACTGGACCGGGCGCTGGCCGCGTCCGGCACCGAACTGACCACGGTGGCCATGCGCCGGGTCGCGCCCAGCGGGCCGGGCGGCGGCCAGTCGGTGCTGGGCCTGCTGTCCGGGCGAGGGATCCGGGTCCTGCCCAACACCGCCGGCTGCCACACCGCCGCCGACGCGGTGCGGACCGCGGAGCTGGCCCGTGAGGCGCTCGGCACCGACTGGGTCAAGCTCGAGGTGATCGCGGACGAACGGACTTTGCTGCCCGACCCGATCGAGCTGCTGGACGCGGCCGACCTGCTGGTCAGCCGGGGCTTCACCGTACTGCCGTACACGAACGACGACCCGGTGCTGGCCCGGCGGCTGGAGCAGGCCGGCTGCGCGGTGGTGATGCCGCTCGGCGCTCCCATCGGCTCCGGCCTGGGCATCAGGAACCCGCACAACATCGAGCTGATCGTCGAGGACGCCGGGGTGCCGGTGATACTCGACGCCGGGGTGGGGACCGCCAGCGACGCGGCCATCGCCATGGAGCTGGGCTGCGACGCCGTGCTGCTGGCCACCTCGGTGACCCGGGCGCGCGACCCCGAGCTGATGGCCGGGGCCATGCGGCACGCGGTGATCGCCGGGCGCCACGCCCGGCGGGCCGGGAGGGTCCCGCAACGCCGCTACGCCACCGCGTCGTCGCCGCCCGCCCGCCCGGCCAGCCGCGAAGAAGCTTCGCAAAGCACTAATTAGTCACCGCCCGGCGGACCGGCTCGTACAATTGGGCGCGATGGACGCTACCCTGGCAGATCCCCTGGTCGGACGGCTGCTCGACGGCCGCTACCAGGTGGAGTCGCAGGTCGCGATGGGGGGCATGGCGACCGTGTACCAGGCCATGGACACCCGCCTGGACCGCCGGGTGGCGCTCAAGGTCATGCACGCCGACCTGGCCCGGGACGAGGAGTTCGTCAACCGGTTCATCGGCGAGGCCAAGTCGGTCGCGCGGCTGTCCCACCCGAACGTGGTCGCCGTGTACGACCAGGGCCGGGACGGTTCCTACCTGTACCTGGCCATGGAGTACCTGCCCGGGCGCACGCTGCGGAACCTGCTGGACGAGCGCGGCTGGTTCCCGCCGCACGAGGCCCTGGCCATCATGGTCCCGCTGCTGTCCGGCCTGGCCGCCGCCCACCGCGCCGGGCTCGTGCACCGGGACGTCAAGCCGGAGAACGTGCTGGTCGCGCCAGACGGCCACCTCAAGGTGGTGGACTTCGGCCTGGCCCGGGCGCTGACCATGACCCACCAGACCCGGGTCGGCCAGATCATCGGCACCGTTGCCTACCTGGCGCCAGAGCAGGTCACCGGCGCCGGCACGGACGCCAGGACCGACGTCTACGCGGCCGGTGTCGTCCTGTTCGAGCTGCTCACCGGGTCCAAGCCGCACACCGGCGACAGCCCCCTCTCGGTGGCGTACAAGCACGTCAACGAGTCAGTCCCGGCTCCCTCGCAGCGGGCCGGCGGGATCCCGCCGGCGGTGGACCAGCTGGTCCTCCGGGCCACCAGCCGTGACCCCCGCGGCCGGCCCGGCGATGCGGCCGAGTTTCTCCGGGCGGTACAGGCCGCCTCGCGCGGGCTGGGCGGCGACGGGCCGGGGCCGTACCCGGGGCCGGTGGCCGGGACCGACTGGCACGGCGACTGGCCCAGCACGCAGGTGCTGACGAACGGGACGCCGGGCGCGGACGGGCACACGATCATCGC
>DASWVA010000245.1:0-3155 GCA_036401415.1 Streptosporangiaceae bacterium | reverse complement strand
CCGCTGACCCGGGTGGCCGACCTGATCAGCGCGTTGACCGTCTGGCCGCTGTCGCCGCTCAGCCCGGATCCGCTCGAAGCCTGGCCGCCGGCGTGGCTGCCGTCAGTCAGGGCCGAGCCGGGCAGGTCGGCCACGGCCAGCCAGCCCTGGCCGATCATCGAACCGTCCCCGGCCTTCGCAGTGTGCTGGCGCGAGGAGCTCTTGTCACCGGGCTGCTCGTTCTTGACCGTGGCCCCGGCGGGCGCGGTGAAGGCGAAGTTGGATGCGGCCGGCCGGACGAACGACACCGAGGTGAAGCCGATCTGCATGGCCGGGGTCCTGGCGCCCTTCGCGAAGACCTGGACCCGCAGCGGGACGTCACGGCGGCCGTCGACCGCGATCCGGATCTGGCCGATCAGCGAGCCGCTGCTCTTGGGGGCCAGCACCAGCTGATAGGCCGCTTCCCCGGCCACGGTCACATTGCTGTCGACCCGGACCGTGGTCGTCGGCCCGACCTTGGCCAGGATCTCGTTCGCGGCCTGCTGCGGGGACAGCGGCGGCTCGGGCGCCTGCACGCGGGAGCGGGCCTGCTGGCCGGAGCGGGCCGGGATCGCCATTCGAGTGACGGTGTTCGTGGAACTCTGCCACACCCAGGCGTTGCCGCCGTCGCGGATGATGTCACTCTCGCTCATGCTCTGCGGCACCGAGACCCGGAAGTGGCGGGGGTCGGCGTACCAGATACGGACCGTGTGTGACCCGCTCAGCAGCGAGGCGATCGAGGTGGGATCGCTGGTGCCGGGCAGCGATGGCAGCCCGAGCGAGGAGGTCTCGTCCACCGTGCCGGTCAGCGGCGGCGTGTCCGGCCTGGAGGCCAGAGAGGACAGCAGCTGGGCGGGGGTCCGGGCCGGCAGCGAGGGTGACGCCTGGGCGACCGAGACCATCGAGCCCGCCAGCACGCCCCCGATGACGACCACAGCCCCGGTCGGCACGGCCCACCGTGCGCGCCGCGACAGGTTAGCCAGCTGATTCATCACACCATCCGTAGGTCAACGTGCCCGTTCGTGACATTTGGGTTCTCTGCCACACTGCCTTACCAGCGCTGAGGGCATGCTGAGAATTCCTGCCGCGGGCTGGGCCCGTCCCGGCGTGGGTCAGACTGAAGGCGTGCGGGTGCTGGTGGTGGAAGACGAACGGCGGCTGGCGGGCGCGGTACAGCGCGGGCTGAAGGCCGAGGGTTTCACCGTGGACGTCGCCTACGACGGCGCCGACGGGCTGCACCTGGCGCGGGAGGGCGCCTACGACGCGGTCGTGCTGGACCTGATGCTGCCCAAGCTGTCCGGTTACCAGGTGTGCGAGCAGCTGCGGGCCGAGGAGAACTGGGTGCCGGTGCTCATCTTGTCGGCCAAGGACGGCGAGTACGACCAGGCCGACGGGCTGGACCTGGGCGCCGACGACTACCTGACCAAGCCGTTCTCCTACGTGGTGCTGGCCGCCCGGCTGCGGGCCCTGCTGCGCCGCGGGGCGGCACCCCGCCCCGTGGTGCTGCGGGCCGGTGACCTGTCGCTGGACCCCGGCACCCGGGTGGTCCGCCGGGGCGAGACCGGCATCGAACTGACCGCGCGGGAGTTCGCCATGCTCGAGTACCTGATGCGGCGGGCCGGCCAGGTGGTGCCCAAGTCGGAGCTGCTCGACCACGTGTGGGAAAGCTCGGACACCGCGGACCTCAACGTGGTCGAGGTCTACGCCAGCTACCTGCGCCGCAAGATCGACGCGCCGTTCGGGCGGGCCGCGCTGGGGACGCTGCGGGGCGCGGGGTACCGGCTCGCCGCGGACGGCGGCTGACCCGTGCTCGGGCTCGCCCGCTGGTGGCGGCGGCGGAGCCTGCGCGCCCGGCTCACCATGACCGCCGCGGCCGGGCTGGCCGTGGCCCTGGCCGGGCTGGCCGGGCTGCTGGTGACCACGCTGAGCCTGACCTTGGGCCATGGCCTGGACGTCACGGCCCGCCAGACCGGGCAGGAAGTGGCCGCGCTGGTCGACGCCAACCGGCTGCCGGACCCGGTCCCGGTGGCGGCTGGCACCGCCGTGGTCCAGGTGGTCGACGCCCGGGGCCGGATCGTGGCCGCCTCGGCCGGGGCCGACCGGCTGGTGCCACTGCTGCCGGCCGCGCAGGCTGCCGCGCTGGCCCGGTCCCGCAGCGGCGTCATGCTCGACGGGCGGCCCTACGGGCTGCCGGAAATGCTGCGGGTGGTGGCCGTGGGCGGCCACCGCGGGGAGACAGTCATCGCCGCGGTGTCGTACGACGCTGTGCACGACACGCTGACCACGGTGGCGCACGTGCTGCTGGTCGGCACGCCGCTGCTGTTCCTGGCCATGGTCTGGGCCAGCTGGCTGATCACCGGGTCGACGCTGCGGCCGATCACCGCGCTGCGCCGGGGCGCCGAGCAGGTCACCGCGGCGGGCGGCCCGCCCGGGCTGCCGGTGCCCGAAGCCCGGGACGAGGTCCATAGCCTGGCCGTGACCCTGAACGACATGCTGTCCCGGCTGGCCACCGCCCAGCAGCGGCAGCGGCAGTTCGTCTCCGATACCGCGCACGAGCTGCGCAGCCCGATCGCGAGTATCCGGGCCCAGCTCGAGGTGGCGCTGGACCACCCCGGGAGCCAGGAGTGGGCGCAGACCGCCCGGGACGTGCTGGCCGACACGCTGCGGCTGTCCCGGCTGGCCGAGAACCTGCTGGCCCTGGCCCGGCTGGAGGAGCGCGGCGGCCAGGCCCCGGGACCCGGCGGCCCGGTCGACGTGGCCCAGCTGGTGAACGAGGTCCCCGGTCGGTACCCCCAGGCGGCGGTGCGGGTGACGGCGGACGCGCCCGCGGCGTGCCCGGTGACCGGGGACGGGGACGCGCTGCGCCGGATGCTGGTCAACCTGGTCGACAACGCGGTCCGGTACGCGCGCAGCCAGGTGACGGTGGCGGCCAGGACGTCCGGCGACGCGGTGCTGCTCACCGTGACCGACGACGGGCCGGGCATCCCGGCCGGCCGTGCGGAGCAGGCGTTCGAGCGGTTCACCTCCCTGGATGACGCGCGGGCCCGCCCGGACGGCGATGTCAGCGGAGCCGGGCTGGGCCTGGCCATCGTCCGGGCCACCGCCCACGCGCACGGTGGCCGCGCCTGGCTGGAAGA
>DASWVA010000244.1:0-4583 GCA_036401415.1 Streptosporangiaceae bacterium | reverse complement strand
CCAGGTGCTTGGCGAATTGGCCCGGCTGGTCGGACTGGCCGATTCCACCGGGGCGTTTGCGGCGGCCGGGTATTCGTCGGCGGCGGCGTTCCTGCGGCACGGCTGCGGCCGGGCCCCGGGCCGGGCCGGGGAACTGGCTGCACTGGGCCGGGGCCTGCCCAGGCTGCGGGCCACCCAGGCGGCGCTGGCCGCCGGCGAGCTCTCCTTCGACGCGGCCCAGGTGATCTGCCGGGCCGTGGCTCAGATCGACGACGAGGCGCTGGCCGCCGCAGCGGAAAAGGAAATGCTGGTCGCAGCGACCACCGGGCTGCCCGGATCGCGGTCGGCGGCTGAGGCCGTCGGCTCCGTACCGGGTACCGGGGACGGGGACAGGGACAGGGACAGGGACAGCACCCAGGACCCGGCTGGAGAGAACGAGAAGCAGGCGCCCGGCAGCGGGCCGGGCGCGGCCCACGGTTCGCCCGCCGAGGACCGGACCGCCCATCGGTGGGTGGCTCCGGGGCTGGATCCGCGGGAGCTGCGGCGCCTGGGTGAGGATCTGGCCTACCGCGCCGGCCCCGACGCGGTCGAGGAACGGCAGCGCAAGCGGTTCGAGCGCCGCTACCTGTGCTTTGGCCTGACCCTGGACGATGTGGGCACCATCAGCGGCGCCTGCAGCGACACCCTGTCCCTGGAAATCATCAGGACCGCGGCCGAGGCGTTCAGCCCGCCCGGCGGCCCCGGGGACCACCGGACCGCCGCCCAGCGGCGCATGGACGGCCTGACCGCCGCCTGTCAGGCTGCCCTCGACTCCGGCACCGCCGGCCACCGCCACGGCGCTATGCCTCATCTGAGCATCCTGCTCGACGCACCCACCCCGCCCGGCGGCCCCCGCGATCCGGCCGG
Source organism: Streptosporangiaceae bacterium (assembly GCA_036401415.1). Lineage (GTDB taxonomy): Bacteria > Actinomycetota > Actinomycetes > Streptosporangiales > Streptosporangiaceae > Bog-532. The sequence goes on along the minus strand of DASWVA010000244.1, from coordinate 3,698 downwards.
GCCGCTATCGGGGCCGGCGGGGCCGGGATCACATCCCGGCCCGGACCCCGTACAAGCAGGCTCAGGGCTGGGGTCGGGGCTGGCGCGGACCGGGAACGGCGCGCTGCTCACCGCGCGGCAGGTCCTCGCCCTGGCCTGCCGCGCCGAAATCTCCGTCATCCGCTGGCGCGACGGCCTCCCCCTCGATGTCGGCCGCCGCTACCGCACCGAAACCCCCGCCCAGCGCCGTGCCCTGACCGCTCGTGACCGCGGCTGCCGCTGGCCCGGCTGCGCCCTGCCCGCCACCTGGTGCACCGCCCACCACATCCAGCCCTGGAATCGCGCCGGCACCACCCGGCTGCCCAACCTGGTGCTGCTTTGCTTCGTCCACCACCACTACTTCATCCACCAGCAGGGCTGGACCCTCACCGGCACCCCCGACGGACTACTGCGCTTCACTCACCCCGGCGGCTGGCCCACCCTCGACAGCCCACTACCCGCCGCCCCCGCCAGCCGCAGTCCGTGACCCGCCCGGCGCAGGGCGCGCCCGAGAGCGTGGGCGTGGGCGTGGGTCGAGCAGTATCGGTAGCGGTGGCCGCGCGCTGACCGACGGCGATCAGAGGGTGGGGTCGGGGCCGGGCCAGCGGGCGCGGCGCATATCCACCCGGAACGACGTGCCATCGGCTGAAGCCTTCAACGGCGTGCCTTCCGCCTGGTACTGGCGCAGGGCGGTGCGTTCGTGACCAGCCAGTAGTGACCCGTCAGCGTGGATAACCCGCCACCAGGGCACGGCCCCGCCAGAGGTGGCCATCACCCGGCCGACCTGACGGGGACTGCCGCGGCCCAGGTACTCGGCGATGTCGCCGTAGGACATCACATTCCCGGGCGGGATCGCGTCCACGGTGTCCAGCACGTCACTGGCGAAGTCGTCGAGTGACGCCACATCCGGTCCGCCCGGGTCAGTCATTGGCATCTGGAGGCTGCCACCAGCCGGACGGCGTGCGAGACACCTGCGCATCGTCGGGTGCAGACGGCGGGGGCACGTCGAAGGGCTGGGGCGCGTGGTCACGCCGGGATCCGTCGAAGGGCTGGGGCGCGTGGTCACGCCGGGATCCGTCAAAGGGCTGGGGCGCGTCGAAAGGTCGGGGTTGGGGGGGCTGGTGTTGCTGGGACGCCTGGTAGGAGTCGTGAGGCCGCGCTGGGGCGTAGCCGGGTGAGGCGCCGTAACCGGCGGGCACCGGTGGAGATGAGCCGAAGGAAGATCCGGTCAGCGGAACCGGCCCGGGACTGAACCCGGCGGTCTCGCGGCGGCGAAGCCGGCGGAGCGCAGCCAGGCGGCTGACCGCCGCGGCGACCAGAGCCAGGGCGGCCAGGGCCAGCACCGCGAACAGGATGAGCTGGCCCGAGCCCCGGGGCGTGACCGGGTCGGCGGGGGCCGCGCTCGGCCCACCGCCGAAGTTCGCACTGGACGCGGTGCCGATGCGCGCCGCGCGCTGGGTGGCGAGCTGGCCGGCGGTGGCCAGGGCCGCGGTGGCGTCCACCGTGCCGAACCCGACCTTCTGGTCATAGCCCCCGGCGGGACGGTAGTGGGTGGTGGAGCTGAGCGCCCGGGCCAGCAGGTCCGGGGCCAGGCCGGGGTACTTGGCCTTGAGCAGAGCCGCGACGCCGGCCACCAGGGCGCAGGCGGGGCTGGTCCCGGTGACCAGCCAGTACTGGCCGTCCCGGCCCTGAGCAGAGATGTTCACGCCGGGGGCGGCGACCTCCACAGACAGGTTGTTGCTGGAGAAACCGGCCACCCGCCCGGTGGTGCTCACCGCGGCCACGCCGATCACGCCCGGGTAGTCGGCGGGGAACTTCAGCGGGGCGAAACCGTTCTTGCTGGCCGACGGCGTGTCGCCGGAATTACCCGACGACGCCACCACGGCCACTCCGTGCCCGTAGGCGTACTGGAGAGCGTTACGGACGCCGGCGCTGGGCGAGCTGTAGCCGATCGACATGCTGATCACGTCGGCGCCGTGGTCCACGGCGTACTTGATGCCGCTGGCCAGCGAATACTGAACCTCGGTCTCCCGCTCGCGCTCGTACTTGCTGTAGCCGGGGTCGTTGCGGTCGGGGATGACCCGCACCGACAGGATCCTGGCCCTGGGCGCCACTCCCATGACGCCGTCGTCGCCGTTCAGGCCGTGGCCGTGCCCAGCGATGATCGACGCCATCCAGGTGCCGTGCTGGCCCCAGTCGGCGTTGCCGGGCGACGTGCCGACCCCGGTCAGGTCGGACCCGGTCAGCACCGAACCGGCGAGGTCGGAGACGTCTGGGTCCACCCCGCTGTCCAGGACGGCCACGGTCACGCCCTGACCTTCGGTTTCCTGCCAGGCGTCAGGGACGTTCATCATGTTCAGGGCCCACATCTGGCCGTCGCGGACGGAGTCCGCGGAGGCGGCCGGCACCCCGACCGCGCCGGCCACCGCCAGGCTGCCCGCACAGGCGGCGAGGCCGAGCGCGGTGGCCACGCGCAGTCTCAGCATCCGGGGGTCCCCGGGCAGTGCGGCGTGGGCGGCGGCGTGGCCAGCGTCCTGATCACGCTGGCCTGCACCCCCTGGGCCGCGGCGGTCATCTCGCTCTGGGCGTAGCTGTCCTCTTTACCGATGTCGACCTGGGGGCGGCCGTCGGCGTAGCCCGCCGCGTACATCACCACGTACGGACCGGCGGCCTGACTGCCCGTCACCTGACGCTGGCCATTGCCGAACGACCCGGCCGGGGTACCGGCGAACGGAGCGCTGGTCACCCCCGGCTGGACCGTTCCCCCGGCCGCGTGGATGGCGGCCGCGGCGACGGAGGCCTGCCGGGCGCCGCTCAGCACGGCGACCCCCACGGTGATCACGTAGGTGGCGGACTCGTCGGTGTAGGTGGCCCGCAGCACCGCCTGGCAGCCGTTCGCGTCCAGCAGCCGGGCCGCGCCCGGGTCGGCGGCACCGTCACAGGACGTCTGGGGGGCGATACCCACCCGCACCGTCTGAAGGGGCACATTGGTCACGTCCTGCAGGGCCATAGCGGGCAGCTGGTAGCTGACCTGGGCCGGGAAGATCTCTCCGGCAGGCAGCGTCCGCCACCGCTTGCTGACCTCCCAGGCCATGATCTGCTGCCGCTGGGCGGCGCTGAAGTGCCGCGGCAGCAGCTGGATGGCCAGCCCGGCCAGCGCGACGACCAGGCCGAGGCTCCCCACGATGGCCGCGATCAGCGCGGCGGTGGCGCCGAAACGCCGGCGGCGTGCGGGACGGCTCGGGCCGGAGCGGTGGGTCGAGCGCGGCTCGTCACGCCACGCATCCGGCTCGTTGGGCACAACGAAAATGGTACGGCCTGGTCTGACCGGGCTGGCGCCCGTTTCAGGCTGATCGCGCCTCGCTCAGACCCAGGTCCAGGTCCAGCCGGAGCCAGCAGGTGATGTGAATCGGCTCGAGAAACGGCAGGTGGTGACCGGCCGCGATGAGCGCGCCGCGGTAACCCGCCAGCGCGCGGCCGAATTGGCGGCCCGAGGTGAGATCCAGATTGCTGGTCGGCTGGTCCCGGCTCCGGCTGAGGCCGGCGGGCGCGCGGCAGATCGCGACGCGCGGGACGGCACCTCAGAGCAGCAACTGATCTTCCCCCGGGAAGAGGTCAGGGCGTGGGCCACTATGGGCACCCGACCTGACGGAGTTCGGGCTGATTTCCCGGGCTCAGTA
>DASWVA010000243.1:0-3977 GCA_036401415.1 Streptosporangiaceae bacterium | reverse complement strand
CTTGACGTCCAGCACGATCCGGCCCGGCTTGGCGGGTGTCTTGCTCACCCGGAGCTGGACGTTGCGGCCCACCATCAGGGCGGCCAGCTCGTCCTCGCTGGTGCTCGGCGGACGCTGGCCGACCACCCGGCCCCGGCGCAGGACCGTCACCGTGTCCGCGATGGCCTGCACTTCCTTGAGTTTGTGGGAGATAAACACGATGGCCTTGCCGCTGGCCCGCAGCTCCCGCATGATCCGGAACAGGTCCTCGGTCTCGCTGGGGGTGAGCACCGCCGTCGGTTCGTCCAGGATCAGCACCTGGGCGTCACGGACCAGCGCCTTCAGGATCTCCACCCGCTGCTGCACGCCGACCGGGAGGTCCTCGGTCATCGCGTCCGGGTCGACCCGCAGGCCGTACTGGCCGGACAGCTCGCGCACCTTGGCCCGCATCCGGCGCCGGTCCAGCCAGCCGAGCGGCCTGGTCTCCTCATGGCCCAGGGCCACGTTCTCAGCCACGGTGAACACCGGCACCAGCATGAAGTGCTGGTGCACCATGCCGATCCCGGAGCCGATCGCGTCCTTCGGCGAGCTGATCGCGCGCGGCTGCCCGTCGATCAGGATCTGGCCCTCGTCGGGCTGGATGAGCCCGTAGAGGATGTTCATCAGCGTGGTCTTGCCGGCCCCGTTCTCGCCGAGCAGGGCGTGGATGGTGCCGGGCCCGGCGGAAAGGTCGATCTGGTCGTTGGCCACGAGGCTGCCGAAGCGCTTCGTGATGCCCTTCAGCTCTAGGTTCACCCGCCCGCCTCATCCCCTCCGGGCACCCTGGTCAGGGCGCCTCAGATGTGAGTTCCGGCCCGGGACGCGGTCACGTCCCGGGCCGGAAACCCTTCTATCAGGCCCGCTGGCGAGATGGTTACGCCGGGCTCTTGGTGGGCGTCTGGATGGAGCCGTCGATGATGCCCTGCTTCACGGTGTTCAGCTCGGTCTTCAGCTGCGCCGGGACCTTGCTGTCGAACTGGTGGAATGGCGCCAGCGCCACGCCGCCGTTCTTCAGCGTGCCGATGTAGTTACCGCCCGTGAAGCTGCCGTTGGAGGCGGTGGTCACCGCGTTCTTGACCGCCGTCTGGATGCCCTTGGTCACGCTGGTGATGAAGTACTTGCAGTACTGGGCCGCGCTGATGCAGCCGTCGGTGTCGACCCACTCCATGTTCACCTTCTGGCCGCCGGCCGAGGCGTCCGCGTTCTGCACTGCCTTGGCCGCGCCCAGGCCGACGTTGCCGGCCACCGGGAAGATGATGTCCGCCCCTTCGGTGATGAACGTCTGGGTGAGCTGCTGGCCGGCCGTCTGGTCGGTAAAGTTGCCGGTGAAGCTGCCGTTCTGCGACTTCTCGCTCCAGCCGAGCACCGAGACGTGCGTGCCGTGCTTAGAGTTGTAGTACTGCACGCCGTCGTAGAAGCCGTCCATGTAGATGGTCACGGTGGGCAGCTTCTGCCCGCCGAACGTGGCCACCTTGCCGGACTTGGACATGCCCGCGGCCAGGTAACCGCCGAGGAACGCGTCCTGCACGGTGTTGAACAGCAGCGCGTCCACGTTCTTCAGCGCCGGGGTGTAGGCGTTGTCCACGATCGCGAACTTGGCGCTCGGGTTGGCCGCTGACGCGGTCTGCGTGGCCTGAGCCATCAGGAAGCCGACCGTGACGACGATCCCGCACTTTTCGCCGATGAAGGTGTTGATGTTCGGCGTGTAGTCGCTCTGCGTGGTGGACTGCAGGTACTTCACCGAGATCTTGCCCGAACTGGCCGATGCCGCCTGCTGCATGCCCTGCCACGACGAGGCGTTGAACGACCGGTCGTCGATACCGCCGGTGTCGGTGACCATGCAGCCGAGGAACTTACCCGCCGTCGAGGCCGACGAGCTGCTTCCGCTGGGCTTGGCCGACGCCGAGCTGGAACCGCTCGTATTCGACGTGCTGCTCCCGCACGCTGCGGCGAGCAGGCCCGCCACGGTCAGCACGGCGCTGGCCGCGAGGGTCTTCTTCACTGGTTACCTCCTGTTTCGCGGGGCACCGTTGCCGCCTGGTTCGTGGGCAGTCGCGCCCCCCGGATGTCACGCTGACGCGGGCGGGGTACCAGCCCGCAGAGTTCCCCGCGCATCCCGCGCTGGCCTTTCGGCGCCGCGCGGCGTGATGATTCGACCATCTGAATCATCGCAGGTTAGCCCCGATGCGTCTGGGCGGGAAGAAGGGGGCGGCCCGGCGGCGATGCCGTTGCCAAATCGCAATCGGGCCGTGGCCGCGGGACCGGAGACGGCCCGATAGTCCTATCCCACCTGCGCTGTTATCGTTCCTGTGTCCCAGGTGAACCCCGGTCCGGGTGGCCGCAGGCGGAGGTGGATGCCGAGTGGAAGCCGACTGGCCGGCCCTGCGTGCGCTGGCCGTGCAGACCGCCGCGCACGCCCACGCCCCCTATTCGAACCTGCAGGTCGGGGCGGCGGGCCAGCTGGGCGACGGCCGCATCATCGTGGGCTGCAACGTAGAGAACGCCTCGTTCGGGCTAACCCTGTGCGCGGAGTGCGGCCTGGTGTCGGCGCTGCACGCGTCGGGCGGCGGCACGATCACCGCGGTCAGCGTCCGCACCCCGGACGGCAACTGCCTGCTGCCGTGTGGCCGGTGCCGCCAGGTGCTGCTCGAGGCGGGCGGCCCGGGTCTGCTGGTGGACACCGAGGACGGCCCGGTGGCGCTGGACCGGCTGCTCCCGTCCGCGTTCACCGGCGCCGACCTGCCCACGGAAGCATGACCCGGTGCCGGCCATCGTCGACCTTATCCACCTCAAGCGTGACGGTGGCACCCTGCCAGGTGCGCAGGTCCGCTGGCTGATCGGCGCCTACACCCGGGGCGAGATCGCCGACGAGCAGATGTCCGCGCTGCTGATGGCGGTGTTCTTCCGCGGCCTGGCCCCGGCCGAGCTACGCGAGTGGACCGCGGCCATGATCGCGTCGGGAGATCGGCTGGATCTGTCCGGCGTGGGCCGCCCCACCGTGGACAAGCACTCCACCGGCGGGGTAGGGGACAAGGTGTCGCTGATCCTGGCCCCGCTGGTCGCTGCGTGTGGGGCCGCCGTCCCGCAGCTGTCCGGCCGGGGCCTCGGCCACACCGGGGGCACGCTGGACAAGCTGGAGGCCATCCCCGGCTGGCGGGCCGAGCTGTCCCCGGCCGAGATGACGGCCATGCTGAGCGCGGTGGGCGCGGTGATCTGCGCGGCCGGCGCGGGCCTGGCCCCAGCCGACCGCAAGCTCTACGCCCTGCGCGACGTCACCGGCACGGTCGAGTCGATCCCGCTCATCGCCAGCTCGATCATGTCCAAGAAGATCGCTGAGGGCACGTCCGCGCTGGTGCTGGACGTCAAGGTCGGCAGCGGGGCGTTCATGACCGACCTGGAGTCGGCCCGTGAGCTGGCCCGGACCATGGTGACGCTGGGCTGCGAGCATGGGGTGCGGACCAGCGCGCTCATCACTGCGATGGACGTGCCGCTGGGTCAGGCGGTGGGCAACGCGATCGAGGTCCGGGAGTCGCTGGCCGTGCTGCGGGGCGGGGGACCGCCGGACCTGGTCGAGGTGACGCTGGCTCTGGCCCGCGAGATGCTGTCGCTGGCCGGGATCGACGCCGACCCGGCCGCGGCCCTGGCCGACGGACGGGCGCTGGAGGTGTACCGGGCGATGATCTCCGGTCAGGGCGGTGACCCGGACGCCGAACTGCCCGAGGCGGCGGTCTCGGAGGTGATTACGGCGCCGGCGTCCGGCTGGCTGCGCCGCCTGGACGCCCGTTCGGTCGGCGTCGCCGCATGGCGCCTCGGCGCGGGCCGCGCCCGGAAGGAAGATTCGGTCAGCGCGGTCGCTGGTGTGATCTGCCTGGCCAAGCCCGGGGAGCGGGTCGCCGCTGGCCAGCCGCTGCTGGAGCTGCGGGCCGACCAGAAGTCGGCCTTCGCGGGCGCCCGCGAGG
>DASWVA010000242.1:0-4361 GCA_036401415.1 Streptosporangiaceae bacterium | reverse complement strand
TGAGCAGGAGCAGCCGCTCGATCCGCCCCGCCGATCCCGCGGCCCGGTTGTGCCGGGCCAGCGCGGCGGCCAGGGCCGGGCGGAGCTCTTCCTCCGGGACGGCGTCCGCCCGGACCGGGTTGAGCCAGCCCAGCGCGCAGGCGAACGGCCGGTCCTCCCCCGCGATCACCGCGTCCGACAGCAGCGGGGCCACCGACAGCAGCGCGGTGCGGACCGCCCCGACCCGGACGAACGTCCCGCTGGTCAGCTTGAAGTCCTCGGCCAGGCGGCCACGGAACACCAGGCCGGCGTTGGGGTCGTCCGGGTCGGCCAGCTCGGCCGCGTCCCCGGACCGGTAGAACCCCTGGGCGTCGAACGCGGCCGCCGTCAGGTCCGGGCGGCCGAAGTAGCCGGCCGTGACCATCGGGCCCTTGACCCTGATCTCGTACGCCTCCTCGGCCGGCACCAGCTTGACCTGCGCCCCGGGCAGCGGAACGCCGATGCAGCGCGCGTCGGTGAAGGTGAAGTGCGCGGCGGTCACGGCCGGTCCCGTCTCGGTCGCGCCCCACGACCCGGTGACCGGCACCGGATGGCCGGTGGCCCGGACGGCCAGCTCACCCAGCCGGTCCCGCAGGCCCGCGGGCAGCGCCGCCGCCGCGTTGAACATCAGCCGCAGGCGGCAGAAGAACCGCGCCGCGAAGACCGGATCGGCCTCCAGCGCCGGCACCAGCTGCGCGTAGCCCGCGGGCACGTTGAAGTACACCGTGGGCGGCACGTCGGCCAGGTTCCGCACGGTCTGGCCGAACAGCCCCGGCGCCGGGCGTCCCGCGTCGATGTACAGCGTGCCGCCGTTGGTCAGCACCATGTTCAGGTTGTGGTTCCCGCCGAAGGTGTGACTCCACGGCAGCCAGTCCACGATGACCGGTGGCTCGGCGCCCAGGAACGGCCACACCTGCCGGATCATCTGCTGGTTGGCGGCCAGCATCCGGTGCGTGTTCAGCACGCCCTTGGGCGCCCCGGTCGAGCCCGACGTGAACAGGATCTTGGCCAGCCCGTCCGGCCCCACCGCAGCGGACGCCGCGGCCACGGCCGGCCCCGGCGAAGTGGCCAGCAGGTCGCTCAGCGCGGTGGCGCCGTCGCGGCGTCCCGTGCTCACGATCACCGGCAGGGGCGCGCGCCCCGCGGGCACGCCGGCCGTCACCGTGTCCAGGGCGGCAGCGAACCTTCGGCCATGATCGGCAAATACGGCGCCGGGACCGGTCAGGGCGGCGATCTGCCGCAGCCGGTCGTGATCGGCGCTCTGCAGTGAGTATGCGGCACTGACCGGCGCGACCGGGATGCCGGCGCTCATCGCGCCCAGCGCCATCATCAGGTGATCGACGCTGTTGCCGGACAGCACCAGCAGCGGCCGGTCCGGCCCCAGGCCGCGGTCGAGCAGCGCCTGCCCGATGCGGTCGGCGGCCCCGATCGCGCCACCGTAGCGGCAGATCCGCCACTCCCCGCCGCCCTCGCGCTCGGCGATCAGCACCCGGTCCGGATCGGCCCGGGCCCAGGCCCGCACGCTGTCCAGCACGGTCCGGGGGTAACGGCCCAGCGGCTCGGCCGACCGGAGCAGCAGGCTGCCGCGGTCAGCATCGGGGCCGGCCCCGGCCACGGTGATCCGGGGCGGCGCGAAAAGCGGCGCGACCCCATCGCTGATCACCATCGTCCGCCCCCCACTGGGCCACTGAGACCTAGTTGTAACCCTTTGACCCTGACCGGCACAAGGGTTCAGGTGACGTCGTTGAGGCGCTGCCACTCCTGCCGGGCCCCGGCGGACCACTGCCGGTGCCGGTCGCTGAACAGCCGGGCCGCCTCCAGCCCGCTCCACCGGGCGGGCAGCAGTTCCCGGGGCAGCGCCGGGTCGGCGGCCGGGAACCGGCGCCAGGCGTGCACCAGCTCGAGCTGCCGGGTGAGCGGGGACCACGCCGCGGCCTCGCCGGGCCCGGCGCCGCGGAACTCCCCGATGAACCGCTCGTACTGGTCCTCGATCGCGGTCAGGTCCCAGGCGGTGGCCACCATCACCCGCTCGTCCCCCAGCCCGGACCGGCGGGCCACGAACACGTGCGCGCCCTCGGCGATCCCCGCTTCGCTCAGCACCCGGACGGCTTCGGCCTCCCGGTCCGGATGCGGGCTGATCCACAGCCCCGGGCCCAGCGAACCGAACCCGGCCCAGTTCAGGCGGGTCCGCGCCACGTGCCGGGCGCGGCGGTCGCTGTCCGGGATCCGCGCCGAGATCAGCAGCCAGCGCCCGTCCCAGTCCGGGTCCGGGCCGGTGAACGAGTAGATCCGGGCGGCCCCGTCGGTGAGCAGCTGCCGGGCGGACGCGGTCAGCCGCCACCGGGTCCGGCGGCCCCGCTTCTCCGCGTCCAGCCAGCCCGCGGCGGCGGTCCGCATCAGCGCCTGCCGGGTGGTCTTCTCCTCGACGCCCAGCCGGCTGAGCGTGGCCAGCACCGCCGACGTCCACGCCGTCCCGTCCCCGGTCAGCACGAACTCGCCGAGCAGGGTGAACAGCAGCCCGCGGGCGCTGGGTGAGCCGGCCGCGTGCTGGCGGGACAGGGTGGGCAGGGTCACGGGTCAGGCCCGGGTGTAGCGCCGGACGCCGTCCGCCTCGGCCCGGCGCAGCCGCCCGGCCAGCATCAGCACGTCGAGGTGGGCCATGGTCTCGGTCACCGCCAGGCACTGCGACAGCACATCCAGCTCGCCGAACTGCCGCCCGTGCCGGGTCCACAGCATGCGGCGGGCGGATTCGGAGGCGGTGGCCGCGCCCGCGTCGACGGTCTCGTCGATCTGCGTCAGCCGGGTGCGGTGGTGGTCGATCAGCTCGTCCACCCGGCGGTGCACGCTGGGCGCGACCGGGCCGTGGGCGGGCAGCAGCCGCCGGTCCGGCAGCCCCCGGACCAGCCGCAGCGAATCCAGGTAGTCGCGGAGCGGATATTCGGCCTGGTTCTGCTCGAACCCGATCGAGGGCGTGATCCGCGGCAGCACATGATCCCCGGCGAACATGACGTCCCGCTCCGCGTCCACGAACACCACGTGGCCCCGGGTGTGCCCGGGCGTGGCGTGCACCTGCCAGGCGCCGCCGGCCACGGCGATCTCCTGCGGGGCGTCCAGCCAGTCGTCCGGGTCGTCCCACTCGGCCCGGTCCAGCGTGGCCGGGACCCGGCTCAGCACCCGGACCAGGTCGTCCGCGCCGCCCCGCCGCAGCTGGGTCATCATGGCGCCGAACGGGGGAACGCCCGGATCCCGGATGGCCCGCAGCGTCCCGGCCTCCTCCCGGCCCAGGCTGATGCGCATGCCGAACTCCCGGCGGAGCGTCACCGCCAGCGTGTAGTGGTCCCGGTGCACGTGGGTGACCAGGAACCTGCTCACCCCCGCCAGGCTGCCGTCCAGCACCTTGACCGCCTGCTCGAGCAGGTCCCGGGCCTCGCTGATGGCCCACCCCGAGTCGACCAGGGTCAGCCCGCCGGAGTCCCGCACCGCGTACACGTTGACCGCCCGCAGCCCGTCCTGCGGCAGCGGCAGCGGGATCCGGTAGATCCCCGCCCCCACGTCATAGACGCCGGGGCTGGTCCAGTCCGCTTCCGGGTCGTCGGGCTGCAGTCGCATCATCGTCAATGCTTAGCACGCGTCCCCCCGGCGCCGGGTGCCACGTCACTCACCCGGCGCCCCGCCCCCGGCCCCGGCGCCCCGCCCCGGCCCCGGCCCCGGCCCCGGGCTGACTTCAGCATTGCGGAAGCGTTTTCAGTCGTATTCACTGAAAACGCTTCCGGGTACCGCGAGGTGCTGGCGTCTGGGGCTGCGGTTGCGGCTTGTAGGGCGGTCGAGCGTTAGGTGCCCGGGGCGACCTGGATCTTGATGCCTTCCCCGGCCCGGACGCTGGCCAGGGCGTCGCCGAAACGGTCCAGCGGGTACGGCTCGGCCAGCAGCGGCCCGGTCGCCACCGTGCCGTCGACCATCAGGCTCACGGCGGCGCCGTAGCTGTTCAGCACGGCCATCGAGCCGATGATGGTGATCTCGTCGTTGTAGATCCGGAACGGGGAGAACGACACTTCGGCGTCGCCGCTGGTCACGCCGAAGATCATCAGCCGGCTGCCCCGGCCCAGCCGGCCGAACGCGGCCTCGATGGCGGCCGGGGCGCCGGTCGCGTCCACGGCCACCCCGAAGACGTCCTGGGACAGGGAGCCGACGTCGGTCGCGACGGCGGCGGCCCCCACGGCGGTGGCCACCTCCAGCCGGGACTCCTTGCGGTCCACCACCGCCACCGACCGCGCGCCGGCCCGGTTGAGCAGCTGCATGAGCAGCAGGCCCATGGTGCCCGCCCCCATGACCAGCACGTCCTC
>DASWVA010000241.1:0-7833 GCA_036401415.1 Streptosporangiaceae bacterium | reverse complement strand
GGGGCGGGGAGGGTGCCGGCGTTGTGCTCCAGCAGGCGCCAGTGGCCGCGGCGGGTGCCCAGCACCGACCAGCTGCAGTTGGACAGCGGGCCCATGGTGTCCCACACGTCCCCGGGCAGGCCCAGCAGCCTGCACATGCCGAGCCGGAGGGCGGCGCCGTGGCTGACCACCACGGCCAGGGCGCCTGGGGGCAGGGTCTCGGTGATCCGCTCCAGGGCGCTGAACACCCGGTCCGCGACGGCGGTGGCGGCCTCGCCGCCCGGAGGGGACCAGGTGCGGAACTCGGCCGGATAGCGGGCGCGGATCTCAGCGCCGGTCAGGCCCTCCCACTCCCCGCCGTGGCGTTCGCGCAGGTCCTTGTCGGAGGTGACGGGCAGGCCGGTGATCCGGGACAGCGGCGCCGCGGTGGACGCGGCCCGGCTCAGGTCGGAGGCGAAGATAGCGTCCGGGCGCAGCGCGGCCAGCAGGCGGGCCGCCCGTTCGGCCTGGGCCACGCCGGTCTGGTCGAGCGGGATGTCGGTCTGGCCCTGGAAGCGTTCTTCGACGTTCCAGACGGTCTGGCCGTGCCGCCACAGGACCAGCCGGGAACCACGCCCGGCGGGGGGTTCTGCGCCGCCCACCGGGCCCGCAGGGGCACTCAGCGTGGGTTCCCTTCGGCGCGACCGCGGTCCCCGCCGCCGACCTGACTCCCCGCGCCCGCGGTCACCGGCTCGGGGAGCCGGATGATCGGGCAGTCCTTCCACAGCCGCTCGAGCGAGTAGAAGACACGCTCCTCGGCGTGCAGGACGTGGACGACGATGTCGGCGTAGTCCAGCAGGACCCAGCGTCCCTCCCGCTCGCCTTCGCGCCGGATGGGCTTGGCTCCGGCCTGGCTCAGTTGCCGCTCGACTTCATCAACGACCGAACGGACCTGACGGTCGTTCGCCGCCGAGCAGAGCAGAAACGCATCGGAGAAGACGAGCTGCTCGCTCACGTCGTAGGCGATGATCTCGGTGGCGAGCTTGTCAGCCGCGGCCATCGCTGCGATCTCGATGAGCTCGACGGCCCTGGGGGTCGCGGTCACGTGTGCTGTTCGCCCTCCTCGGCTGGGCAGTGTACTTCCTTCCAGTGTGCCACGTGATGGCCCCTGGGCCGATGGGCCGCGCGCCGGGCCGGCGTTGTGCTCACCGCGACGCCGGCCGCAGGGTCCGGATCAGGATGTCGTAGACGGACGCGCCCGGCGCCGGCGGCCCCGGGCGCGGGTCGCGGGACCGGGCCGCCTTCTGCCAGCCCCACTGGCGGAAGGCGTGCTGGGCCGGGGTGGCCGCGGGCAGCACGGCCAGCGTGGCCCGTTCCTCCGGCCGGCCGCCGATGATCAGGTCGTGCAGGGCCCGGCCGATGCCCTGACGCCGCCAGGACGCGCGGACGGCCAGTTCGGTGAGCGCGAACGTGCGGCCCGGGTGCTCGGCGGTGACGTCGTCCGGCTCGGCGGTGGTCAGGTTCCGCCACCATGACGTGGACGGCCGCAGTGGCAGCCCGCTGCCGTACCCGACCAGGTAGCCGCCGCGCCAGGCCCCGGCGAGCACGGATCCCGGCTGGCGGCGCTCGACCCGGAACCGGGTGGCGAATCGTTCGGCGTCATCGGAAAACTGGTACGGCGGGTCAGCGTGGATCTCGGCGTGCAGCGCGGCCAGGTCCTGCTCGCAGGCCGCGGCCTGCGACCCGTCCAGCAGCCGGAACTCCAGGTCCGGGCCGGATCCGGCGCCGGTCACGCGCGCAGCGGGTCGCCCGGGGCGCAGTACAGGTCGCGTTTGGCGATGTACTGGACGACACCGTCCGGGACCAGGTACCAGACCGGCTCGCCGTCGGCCACCCGGGCCCGGCACTCGCTGGAGGAAATGGCCAGGGCCGGGATCTCGACCAGGCTGACCTTGCCGTGCGGCAGCCCGGCCTCGGTCAGCGTGTGTCCCGGCCGGGTACAGCCGATGAAGTGGGCCAGGGAGAACAGTTCGTCCAGGTCGTGCCAGGACAGCATGGTGGCCAGCGCGTCCGCGCCGGTGATGAAGAAGAACTCGTCCTCGGGGGCGGCCGCGGTGCGCAGATCCCGCAGCGTGTCGATGGTGTAGGTCGGCCCCGGCCGGTCGACGTCCACCCGGCTCACGCTGAACCGCGGGTTGGACGCCGTGGCGATGACCGTCATCAGGTAGCGGTCCTCGGCCGGCGAGACCTCGCGGCCTTCCTTCTGCCACGGCTTGCCGGTAGGGACAAAGATCACCTCATCCAGCTCGAAGATGTGCGCGACTTCGCTCGCGGCGACCAGGTGACCATGGTGGACGGGATCGAATGTCCCGCCCATCACCCCGACGCGCCGTCCCTCCCGGCCAGCGTTCATAACGGAAGAGTATCGGGGCCGGCACGGCGCTCGTGGCCGGCTTCCGGGGCTACCATACGAGATATGACTCCAGTGCCGGATCGAGCGCGGGTACGCCTGCCGGGCATCAGCTCCCGTGCCTATGAGCACCCCGCCGATCGTTCCGCCCTGGTGGCGATGCGCAAGCTCACCGGATTCGATGTGCTGCTGCGCAAGCTGTCAGGGCTCTTCAATGAGCGCTCCCTGCGGCTGCAGTTCCTGGCCAGCGGCGTGCGCGTATCCGAGCGGCAGTTCCCGCAGATCAACGACATGGTGCGGGACGGCGCCTACGTCCTGGACCTGCCGCAGATCCCTGAGGTGTTCGTCACCCAGAACCCGATCGTGAACGCGATGGCGCTCGGCTCGGACAAGCCGTTCATCGTGATCAATACGGGCCTGGTCGACCTGCTGGACGCCGAGGAACTGCGCACCGTGGTCGGGCATGAGCTCGGTCACGTGCTGTCCGGGCACGCCGTCTACCGGACCATGATGTTCCACCTGATCAACCTGGCGGCGCGGATCGCCTGGATGCCGCTCGGCTACATCGGCCTGCGCGGCATCATCTGGGCCCTGGAGGAGTGGTACCGCAAGGCTGAGCTGTCCTGCGACCGGGCCGGCCTGCTGGCCAGCCAGGACGTGGACGCCGCCCGGCGCGTGCTGATGAAGCTGGCCGGCGGCTCGCGGCTGTCCGAGCTGAGCTCCGACGCCTTCATGGAGCAGGCCCACGACTACGACGCCGTGCCCGACGTACGCGACGGCCTGCTGAAGATCCTGCAGCTGCAGGGCAACACGCACCCGTTCGCGGTGACCCGGTTCGCCGAGCTCACCCGCTGGGTGGAAAGCGGCGAATACGAGCGCATCCTGGCCGGTGACTACCCGCGCCGGGATACCGACTCGACCACCACCGTGGGCGAGGAGATCCGGTCGGCGGCCAAGTCGTACCAGGACTCGTGGAACCGGACCGAGGACCCGCTGGTGGGAATGTTCCGCGGGGCCGCCGACTCGGCCATGCGGGCCGGCGAGGGACTGTTCGGCCGGTTCGGCGGCGGTGGCGGCCGCCGCGACAGCAACGGCGACGACTGACGCGCTGCCGCTAAGCCCCGGCCGGGCGCTGGCCGAGGCGTAGCGGCGGGCCGAAGACGACCATGTCGTCGCGGTGCATCACTTCGCGCTCGTACTCCTGACCTCGTTCGCGGGCCAGCCAGCGGGTGGAGCGGCCCATGAGCGCGGGGATCTCGGTGGCGTCGAAGCTGACCAGGCCGCGCGCCACCACCGTGCCGTCCGGGGCGCACAGGTCAACCGGGTCGCCCGGCTCGAAGGTGCCTTCGGCCTTGGTGATGCCGGCCGGCAGCAGCGAGGCGTGACGGCCGACCACCGCGTCGACGGCGCCCTGGTCCAGGTAGAGCTGGCCACGGGGAACGGCGACGTGGGCCAGCCAGAGCAGGCGGGTGCGCGGGCGGCGGCCGGTGGCGGCGAAGTAGGTGCCGACCGGCTCGCCGGCCAGGGCGGCGGCCGCGTCGGGGGCGCTGGCCACCACGGTCGGGATACCCGCGCCGGTGGCGATCAGCGCCGAGTCGACCTTGGTGGCCATGCCGCCGGTGCCGACCCCGGCGCCGGCGCTGCCGCCGGTGCGGATGCCCTCCAGGTCGGCGGGGCCGCGGACCTCGGTGATGCGCTGAGCACCGGGGCGGCGGGGGTCGCTGTCGTACAAGCCATCGACGTCGGACAGCAGGATGAGGATGTCGGCCCGGGTGACGTGGGCGACCAGCGCGGCCAGCCGGTCGTTGTCGCCGAACCGGATCTCCTCGGTGGCCACCGTGTCGTTCTCGTTGACGATGGGCAGGATGTGCAGCTCCCGCAGCCGGTCCAGGGTCCGCTGGGCGTTCCGGTAGTGCGCGCGCCGCATCAGGTCGTCGGCGGACAGCAGCACCTGGCCGGTGCCCACACCGTGCCGGGCGAACGCGGCCGCGTACCGGGCGATGAGCAGGCCCTGGCCGACCGACGCGGCGGCCTGCTGGGTGGCCAGGTCGCGCGGGCGGCTGGGCAGCCCGAGGGGGGCGATCCCGGCCGCGATGGCCCCCGACGACACCAGGATCAGTTCGGCGCCCAGCCTGATGCGTTCGGCGAACGAGTCGGCCAGCACGGCGATGCGGTCACTGTCGATGCCGCCGTCCGGGGTGGTCAGCGACGACGAGCCGACCTTGACCACGACACGGCGGGCGGACGCAACAGCCACCCGGTCCGGGGCGGCGGTCATCCCAGTCGGCGGTCGGTGCCGCGGGGGCCCGGCACACTCCCCATCGGGACGCTCGGGTCCCAGTCGAACACCACCGGATCGGCCGGGTCGCCGATCAGCACCACGTCGCCGGGCACCGCGCCGGCGGCGCCGAGGGCCTCCTCCACGCCCAGGGTGGCGAGCCGGTCGGCCAGGAAGCCGACGGCCTCGTCGTTGCTGAAGTCGGTCTGGAGCACCCAGCGGCGGGTCTTCTCGCCGCGGACGAAGTACCCGCCTTCCGGGGTACGGACGATCTCGAAGTCCGGCCCGGCCTTGGGCGCGGGGCGGATGACGGTCCGGGTGGGCTCGGGCGCGGGCGCGGCGGCCCGGGCCGCGATGACCAGCTCGGCCATGGCGAAACCGAGTTCACGCAGGCCCTCGCGGGTGGCGGCGGACACCTCGTAGACCGGCAGGCCGCGCTCGGTGAGGCTGTCC
Organism: Streptosporangiaceae bacterium; assembly: GCA_036401415.1. Taxonomy (GTDB): domain Bacteria; phylum Actinomycetota; class Actinomycetes; order Streptosporangiales; family Streptosporangiaceae; genus Bog-532. The sequence continues at coordinate 2,734 of DASWVA010000241.1, read as the reverse complement.
CGCACCAGGTCGGCCAGCTCACGGGCAGCGGGCACGTCGATCTTGTTCAGCACGACCAGCCGGGGGCGGCGGGCCAGGTCGGTGCCGGTCAGCTCGGCGTAGGTGGCCAGTTCCGCCTCGATCACCTCGAAGTCGGTGAGCGGGTCCCGGCCGGGCTCCTCGGTGGCGCAGTCGATGACGTGCGCCAGGGCGGCGCAGCGCTCGATGTGCCGGAGGAACTCCAGGCCCAGGCCCTTGCCCTGGCTGGCCCCGGGGATCAGGCCGGGCACATCGGCGATGACGAACTCGACCTCCCCGGCTTCGGCCACGCCCAGGTTCGGGATCAGGGTGGTGAACGGGTAATCGGCGATCTTGGGCCGGGCCGCCGACATCGCGGCGATCAGCGAGGACTTGCCCGCGCTCGGGAAGCCGATCAGCCCGATATCGGCGATGCTCTTGAGCTCGAGGACCAGGTCGTGCTCCTCCCCCGGCTCGCCCTTGAGCGCGAATCCGGGGGCCTTGCGGCGCGGGGAGGCCAGCGCGGCGTTGCCGAGGCCGCCCTTGCCGCCGCCGGCGGCCACGAACCGGGTGCCGATCCCGACCAGGTCGGCCAGAACGGTGCCGTCGGCCGTTTTGATCACCGTGCCGTCGGGAACCCCGATGACCAGGTCGCCACCTTCGGCGCCGGTACGGTTCGAACCCTCGCCGGGACGGCCGTTGCCGGCCCGCCGAACCGGGCGGCGGTGGAAGTCCAGCAGCGTGTTGACGCTCGGGTCGACTTCGAGGATGACGTCACCGCCACGCCCGCCATTGGCTCCGTCGGGGCCGCCGAGCGGCTTGAACTTCTCCCGGCGGATGGACATGCAGCCGTGTCCACCGTGGCCGCCGGCCACCTTGAGCAGTGCCTCGTCGGCAAACTCCGCCATGCTGTTTACGCCTCCGGCTCGCTTGCGATGGTGGACTTGGGCAGGACGCGGCGAAGGCGGACCGGATGACCGGTCCGCCTTCGCATGATCTTTTCCCTGCTGGAGCCGCGGACCTAGCCGGCGGCCACCGGGGTGTCTTCGGTTTCCGGCGTGATGCTCACGGCCCGGCGGCCGCGGTGTGAGCCGAACGTCACCTTGCCCGGGACCAGCGCGAACAGGGTGTCGTCACCGCCCCGGCCCACATTGATGCCGGGGTGGAAGTGCGTGCCACGCTGCCGGACGATGATCTCGCCCGCGTTCACCTGCTGACCACCGAAACGCTTGACGCCAAGCCGCTGGGCGTTGGAGTCGCGGCCGTTCCGGCTGGACGAGGCGCCCTTCTTGTGTGCCATGTCAGCCCTTCGCCTTCGCAGTGCTCGCCTGGTTCGGCGCGTCGATACCGGTGATCCGGACCTGCGTGTAGTGCTGGCGGTGACCCAGCCGGCGCCGGTAGCCGGTCTTGTTCCGGTAGTGGATCATGTTGATCTTCGGTCCGTTGGCGTCGCCGACGATCTCCGCCGTGATCTGGTACCCGCTGACCTTCGCGGGGTCACTGATCACGTTCTTGTCGTCGACCACCAGGACGGCCGGCAGCATGATGCTGGAGCCGACGTCGCCGGGAAGCTTGTCGACGTTCAGGACGTCATCGACCGACACTTTTTCCTGCCGACCGCCGCAGCGCACAATCGCGTACACCCGAGAACTCTCTCTCCGTCGTGCGTGCCCTCGCGAATCCCCCAGGTTTCCGGGGGAAGATGTGCCAGCGACGGGCTCGCCTGAACTTTCAACTGGCTTCCTGGGGGGCTGAAGGCCCCGTGCTGGGCACGTCCCAGGCGCCGATGGTCAAGGTTACCAGAGCTTCTGCACTAGGCCGCAACCGTCGCCACGGTCAGTGCCCTTCGGCCGCGGGCTCGCTATAGCCGCCTTCGGGGCCGGCGGCCGGGGCGGGAACTTCGGCCGCTTCCAGGTCCGGGCCGACCACGACGGCCTCCGGAACGGAGGACTCAGCGGGCTCGGAGAACTCAGGGGGCGCGGCCGATGCTTCGGCGGGCTCGCCCGGCGCTTCGGCGGTAACCGGCACCTCGGCCACGTCGAGCGCCTCGGTGGCTTCAGCGTCCTGACGGCCGCCGCGGCGCCGGTTGCGGCTCCGGCGGCCCTCGCCCGGCTTGCTCTCGCCGTTGGAGCCGGTGGAGCCGGTGGATCCGTTGGAGCCGGCCGAGCTATGGCCATCGGTCAGGCCGCTGGCGCCGTGGCCGCCGTTTCCGCCGGTGGACCCGTTCGGGCCACCGGGCCTGGCTTCACCGTGGCCGGGGTGCTCGTGGCGGCCGCGGCTGTGGCCGTTGCCGTTGGCTGGGCCCGAGCTGGATGATCCGAGGTCCTCCAGTTCCAGGGACACGATCACACCGCGGCCGTTGCAGCACTCGCAGGGCTGGGAGAAAGCCTCCAGCAGGCCCGCGCCGACCCGCTTACGGGTCATCTGCACCAGGCCGAGCGAGGTTACCTCGGCCACCTGGTGCTTGGTCCGGTCCCGGGCCAGGCACTCCAGCAGCCGCCGCATCACCAGTTCGCGGTTGCTCTCCAGCACCATGTCGATGAAGTCGATGACGATGATGCCCCCGACGTCGCGCAGGCGCAGCTGGCGGACGAGCTCCGCGGCCGCTTCCAGGTTGTTCCGGGTGACGGTCTCCTCGAGGTTGCCACCCTGGCCGGTGAACTTGCCCGTGTTGACGTCGATGACGGTCATCGCCTCGGTGCGGTCGATGACCAGCGAGCCGCCGCTCGGCAGCCAG
>DASWVA010000240.1:0-1680 GCA_036401415.1 Streptosporangiaceae bacterium | reverse complement strand
GTGAAATTCCCGGGTCAGGCGGTCCCGGTCAGTCGGCGTGCAGCGAGAACTCCTCGATCACCTGGCTGGCCAGCAGGTCCGATGCGAGCCGGGCCACCTCGGCCAGCGCGGCCCCGTCGGCCGGCCCGTCGATCTCGACCTCGAACCGCTTGCCCTGCCGCACGCTGCGGACCGCCCCGAACCCGAGGCGCTGGGCGGAATCCGCGATGGCGTCGCCCTGCGGATCGTGAATTTCGGGCTTGAGCATGACGTCGATGACGACACGGGCCACGTATCCTCCCCGGGCTGGCCGGGCACATATGCTCTCATGCATCTGCGCCAGGGCCGCAGCGTACGCGATGAGATCCGGGTTCGCGGCCGCCCGGGGGGCAGACGCACACCTTTATCAGCGCTCCCGCGACAAGAACCGTCCGCCACCACCGGACGGCAGCGCGTACCGCCTGGCCGGACCTGGCGATCCCGGGCCGGCCCTGAGGATCAAGGAGTGGCACGTGTCCGTCGAACCCATGGCCTCGGCCCCTGCGGCCGCGGCCGGCCTGCCGCAGGATGCGGGCGCACCCGAGGAGCTGGTCCAGCTCCTCACTCCCGAGGGGCAGCGGATCGAGCATCCTGACTACCCGCTCGAAGTTTCCGCCGAAGAGCTGCGGGGCCTCTACCGCGACCTGGTGCTCGTCCGCCGGATGGACACCGAGGCCATCTCGCTGCAGCGCCAGGGCGAGCTGGGCCTGTGGGCGTCGCTGCTCGGCCAGGAGGCGGCCCAGATCGGCTCCGGCCGTGCCCTCGGCCCGCAGGACATGGCGTTCCCGACCTACCGCGAGCACGGGGTGGCCTGGTGCCGGGGCGTCGACCCGGTCAAGCTGCTGGAGCTGTTCCGCGGGGTCAGCCACGGCGGCTGGGACCCGGCCGAGCACAAGTTCCACCTGTATACGATCGTGATCGGCAGCCAGACGCTGCACGCGACCGGGTACGCGATGGGCATCCAGCGCGACGGGGCCACCGGGGACGCCGGCGCCGGCGAGGCGGTGATCGCCTACTTCGGCGACGGCGCCACCAGCCAGGGCGACGTGAACGAGGCGTTCATCTGGGCGTCGGTCAGCAACGCGCCGGTGGTGTTCTTCTGCCAGAACAACCAGTGGGCCATCTCCGAGCCGCTGGAACGGCAGAGCCGGATCCCGCTCTACCGGCGGGCCGCCGGCTTCGGCTTCCCCGGGGTCCGGGTGGACGGCAACGACGTGCTGGCCTGCCTGGCCGTGACCCGGGCCGCGCTCAAGGCCGCCCGGGAGGGCCAGGGCCCCACCTTCGTCGAGGCGTTCACCTACCGGATGGGCGCGCACACCACTACCGACGACCCGACCCGGTACCGGCTGGCGGCCGAGCTGGAGGCGTGGAAGCTGCGCGACCCGATCGAGCGGGTCAAGGCCTACCTGCTGCGCACCGGGGCGGCCGACGCCAGCTTCGTGGACGAGGTCGACGCCGAGGCCGGCCGGCTGGGCGCCTGGCTGCGCGACGCCTGCCGGGCCATGCCGGACCCGGGCCCGCGGTCGGCGTTCGAGCACGTGTACGCCGGGCCGCAGGCGGTCCTCGACGCCGAACGGGACACCTACGCCGCCTACCTGGACTCGTTCGCGGACGCGCCGGCCGCGGAGCCGGACGCTCCCCCGGACGCCCCGCCCGGGGCGG
>DASWVA010000239.1:0-3061 GCA_036401415.1 Streptosporangiaceae bacterium | reverse complement strand
ATCGACCGCGACGGCGGAGCCTGAGGCAGAACGTTGAACACTCCCGCCTCCGGGCCGCCCGAGGCCGGTCCGCCGGCCGGGGAGGAGCCGGTGTCTGCGCACGCGGACGTGCCGACCTGTTACCGGCACCCGGACCGGGAGACGTATGTCTCGTGCTCGCGCTGCGGGCGCCCGGCCTGCCCGGACTGCCTGCGATCGGCTCCGGTCGGTCAGCAGTGCGTCGACTGCGTCCGGGGCCGGACCCCGGAGGCGGGGCCGCCCGCGCGCCAGCCGAGAACGCCGTTCGGTGGCCGGGTAACGACGGGGACGGCCGTCACCTGGTCGCTGGTCGGCATCAATGTTCTGCTCTACCTGGCCGTGCTGGCCCGGCCCACCATCGCCGACAACCTCGAAATGGTCGGCTATGCGAACAACGGCCAGGGCGGCACGATCGGGGTCGGCGCCGGCCAGTGGTACCGCCTGCTCACGTCGGCGTTCGTGGCCCCGTCCGGAGGCGGCCTGGGCTTCACCGACATCCTGTTCAACATGTGGGCGCTGATCGTGGTCGGGCCCCAGCTGGAGCGCCTGCTGGGCCCGGTCCGCTACCTGGCCGTGTACCTGCTCAGCGCGGTCGGCGGCGGGGTGTTCCTGTACTACCTGGTCCCGCTCAACCAGCCGGTGCTCGGCGCCTCCGGCGCGGTGTTCGGCCTGTTCGGAGCCTGGTTCGTGGTGTCCAGGAAGCTGCGGACGGACAGCCGGGGCATCCTCGGCCTGATCGCCATCAATCTGGTGCTCGGCTTCGTGGTGCACGGCATCGCGTGGCAGGACCACATCGGCGGCCTCATCACCGGAGCGCTGATCACCGCGGCCTACGTGTACGCCCCGCGCACCCGGCGGTTCCTGGTCCAGGCCGGCGTCACGGCCGTCGTGCTGGCCGCGCTGATCGCCGCGACCGCCCTGTGGAGCGTCCACCTGGGCGTGCCCGCGTTCTGACCAGCTAACGCCACTGGGTGGCCAGGATCACCCCGCTGATGATCAGGACGAACCCGATCACCATGTTCCAGTAGGTCAGCACGGACAGCCCGGGAATCCCGCCGTTGGTCGCGTAGTACTGGACGATCCAGGCCAGGCCGACCAGCAGGCACGTCACCATGGCCACGGGGACCCACCGTGGGCTGGATTTGCGCTGCACCGACCGCGGGGGCGGCGTGTACACCGGCTTCTTCCGGACGCGGGACTTCGGCACCGTCATCTCCTGCTCGATCGGGCCCTGGGCCGGTCGGGCCCGGGCTCCTCAGCACTGCACCGTGCTGGCGTAATCGTAGTGGGTTACCGGCCGTTCCATCCCCGGTGCCAGGTTTGCCTGGGTGATGCTGCTGGCCGCCGCGGCGCGGTGGTGCCGGGGGATCAGCCCCGGCCGACCCGGCCGCCGTTCTGGCTGAAGCCCCCGAACCCGATGCCGCTCGGGGACAGGGAGGGCGACGGGTTGCCGCCCTGGGGCTGGCTGGGCGTGGGACTCGGCGCGCTGGGCGTGGGACTCGGCGTCGGCTGCGTCGCGACGATGATCGTGACTGTGCTGTTCTGGGGCACCGTGGTGCCCGCCGGCGGCGTCTGCGAGAACACGTCGCCCGGCGTGGAGCCCGCCGGGCCCGTCGCCTCTTTGGTGTTCACCGTGAAGCCCTTACCCGACAGGGTGTTCTGAGCCGTTGACGCTGAGTCACCGACCACGCTGGGCACCGAGACCCCGCCGCCGGAGATGTAGATGGTGACCTGGGTGTTCGGGTTCACCGACGAGTTGGCCGCTGGTGACTGCCTGGTCACCGTGCCCTTGGCCTGAGTCGAGGTCGGATCGGCGACCTGATTGACGCTCAGGCCTTTGCCCGCCAGGGTGTTCTGCGCTGCGGTGGCCGTCTCACCCTGCACGTTCGGCACGATCACCAGCTGGGGGCCGTTCGACACGAACAGCGTGACCACGGTGTTCGCGGGCACGATGTTGCCCTCGGCCGGGCTGGACTTGATCACGAAGCCCTTTTTCACGGTCGAGTTGGCCTGGTCGACGACGGTGGATTTGAGGTGTGCCTGCGCGATGTCCTTCTGGGCCTGGGTCTGGGTCAGGCCGCTCACCAGCGGGACCGAGTACTTCTTGCCGCCGCCGCCGAACAGCAGGTACGCCAGCGCGCCCACCGCGCCGAGCACCACCAGCAGTCCCAGCACCCACCACAGGGCCCGGTAACTGCGCCGGGGTGGTTCGCCGTGGCCGGTCTCGTCCGGGCCGTACCCGTAGGGCGGCACGGCCGTGGTCGGGTTAGCCATCATCGTGGCCGCGCCCATCGCCTGCGTCCGGCCGTAGGCGTCCAGCCGGGTGGGGGCGGCGACGGCCATGCCGTTCATGGCCCGCTGCACGTCCATGCGCATTTCGGCCGCGCTCTGGTACCGGTCGGCCGGGTCCTTGGCCATGGCCTTCAGCACGATCGCGTCGGCCCAGGGCGGCATGTCCGGGTCGACCACCGACGGCGGCACCGGGTTCTCCCGGACGTGCTGGTAGGCGATGGCGACCGGTGAGTCACCGGTGAAGGGCGGCCGGCCGGTCAGCAGCTCGTACATCAGGCAGCCGGTGGAGTACAGGTCGCTGCGCGCGTCCACCCGCTCGCCGCGGGCCTGCTCCGGCGACAGGTACTGCGCGGTGCCGATCACCTGCGCGGTCTGCGTCATGGTGGCCTGGTTGTCGGCCATGGCCCGGGCGATGCCAAAGTCCATCACCTTGATGTCACCGTTGCGGGTGACCATGACGTTGCCTGGCTTGATGTCGCGGTGCACGATGCCGGACTGGTGGCTGTAGTCCAGGGCGCCCAGCACACCGTCGATGATCTCCAGCGACCGCTCGGGCAGCAGCCGGTGGTCAGCCTGCAGCAGTTCGCGGACGGTCCGGCCGTCCACGTATTCCATGACGATGTAGGGGACGGGGATGCCGGAGGCCATGTCCTCGCCGGTGTCGTAGACCGCGACGATGGACGGGTTGTTCAGTGAGGCCGCGGACTGGGCCTCCCGGCGGAACCGGGCCTGGAACGTCTGGTCCCGGGCC
>DASWVA010000238.1:0-2437 GCA_036401415.1 Streptosporangiaceae bacterium | reverse complement strand
GGGTACCGGGACGGCGTTCTTCAACCCCGCGTCGACCGGGCTCACGCCGATGATCGTGAGCGCGGAACGGCTGCAGGAGGCGAACGCCCTGCGCGGGATGTCCATGGCGTCGATGCAGTTCGCCGGCCCGGCACTGGCGGGAATCCTCATCGTCACCGTCGGGCCGGGATACGCGCTGGCCATCGATGCGGCCAGTTTCGGGGTCAGCGCGTTCTACCTCGGCCGCCTGCACCTCCCGCCGCACATCAGCCTGCCGCCGCAGTCGTTCGCGCGCGACCTGCTCGACGGCTGGCGCGAGTTCGCCGCCCACACCTGGGTCTGGCTGACCGTGGTGGGTGCGTTCCTGGGGAACATGATGAGCTCGGTGTGGCTCGTGCTCGCGGCGGCCTGGATCAAGCAGGGCCACGGCGGCGCCGGCGCGTGGACGGCGATCCTGCTCGTTTCGGCCGTCGGCGCGCTCGCCGCCGGTGCGATGGCGCTCCGCCTCAAGCCACGCCGCCCGCTTCTGCTGGGGATCATCGCGGTCGTCCCGAATGCGACGCCGCTCATCGCGCTCGCGCTGAAGCTGCCCTGGGAGACCCTCGTCATCGCCGCGCTGGTCACTGGCTTCGGGAACATGCTGTTCAATACGCTCTGGGAGACGACGCTGCAGCAGCACGTCCCGCCGGCATCGCTCTCGCGCGTCAGTGCCTACGACTGGTTCGGTTCCCTGCTGGGCCAGCCGCTCGGGCTCGCCCTGGCCGGAGTGGTGGCGGCTGGGATCGGGATGAGCCGGACGCTCTGGATCGCCGCTGCGGTCGACGTCGTCGAGGTCGCGGTGCTGCTCGCAGCGCCCAGCGTGCGGCACCTGCAACGGCTCGACGAAACCCGGCTTGAGCACGGCACGCAGCAACCCGCCGCCAACTGAGGTCAGCTGCTTCTACTGAGGTCAGCTGCTTCTACGGGTAGGGGTCGGGGGTGGTGATGTAGTGGCGGCCAGCGGGGGTGGTCCAGTGCATGACGCCGGGCTGGGGCTGTTCGAGGCGCCAGCCCTGGGCTTGTTTGCACCGGTGGTGATGACGGCACAGGGGGGCCAGGCCGCATTGACAAGTCCGGCCGTCCTGGTCGTAGGGAATGGTGTGGTCCAGGTCGCAGCGGGTGGCGGGTTGGCGGCATCCGGGGGCGGTGCAGGTGGGATTGCGGGCGGTGATGAGGTGGCGTAGTGCGCGGCTGGGCTGGTAGCGGGGTTCTTGGTGGCGGTGGTCGCAGGTGCCCTGGGCCAGCGGCTCAATGGTCACGGTGAGGCCCCCGCCGGGCAGGTGGGCCAGGGTGGCGGGGCCGGGGACGCAGCCGTGGCCGGTGGCGCGGCCGTCGTCGCCGGTGATGGTCAGGCACAGGCGGGTCCGGGGGCTGGTGGCGGCCCGGGCGGCCAGGTGGCGGGCCAGCGGCGCATCGACGGGCCCGAACCCGGCGACCACGCCGGGGTCGTCGGCCAGTCCGAGCATGCTGGTCAGCGGCATAGTCAAGTTGATCAGGGCGGCCAGCGGCTGAGGCCGGGCCGGGCCGGGAGCGGAAGTGACCGGGCTGGGTGCGGGACCGGCCGGGCGGGGCGCGGGAGTGACCGGGGTGGGGCCGCCGGGCCCAGCGGAAGCCGGTTCGCGGGGATCAGCGGGCGGGGCGCAGTCGCGGCCCAGGAGGGCGTCGAGGTAGGCGCGGGCCCGCAGTTCCTCCAGGGAACCGTGCAGGCCGGCGTCGCGCAGGGCCCGGGCCCGGGTGGTGAGCTGCTGGTCAGCGGCCAGCACGTCGGCGGGGGGCAGGCTGTACCCGGCCAGGGCGGCGGTGCCGGCGTCTTCTTGCCAGCGGCGCACCCGCGGGTCCTTCTGGGCTTCCTCCCGCCGCCGGGCCGCCGCCGCCGGGTCCACCGCGATCACCGCGCGGGCCGCCGCCGCGCGCAACTGCCCGGCCGTCTGCCCTCCCGCGGCGGCCAGGACCCGGGCCTCGACCCGGCGTGCGTCCTCATCGGACAAGATCCGGGTGGCCTCAGCGACCAGCCGGGCCTGGGGATAATCGATGACCCCGGCGTGCAGCGCCCGGGCGGTGCCGGGCAGCCGCACGGCCAGATCTAGGCCCAGGGCCGTGCAGGTGCTGGCGGCCTGCCCGGTCAAAGTCAGCGCCGCCGCGATCTCGTCACTGGCGAACTCACTGACCCGTTCCGGGAACGCCCCGGCAGGAGCGGGCGGTGTCCGGTCAGCGGGACGGCGGCGGGCCAGCTCGGCCACCGCGGCCAGCAGGTTCGCGCCGGCCCAGGACTCCAGCCGCCGCCAGGCCCGCATCACCCCGACCAGCTCATCATCATCCAGCCCGGCCAGCCGCCCGTCCCGGGTGACCGCATCAGCCAGCCCGGCCAGCGGCCCGCCCGGCACACACAGATCCAGTACCCCACCCGACTCAAAACCCG
>DASWVA010000237.1:0-5285 GCA_036401415.1 Streptosporangiaceae bacterium | reverse complement strand
CACCACCACGTCGGGCCGGTAGCTGATCGGCCAGCCCAGCGCGGCCAGGTCGTAGGCCAGCAGTTCTTCCTCCCCGCCGATGCACAGCATCCGGGAGTAGCCCCCCGCGGCCAGGTAGGCGTCCCGGCGGGCCACCGCGGCGCAGCCCAGGAAGCCGAGCACGCGGGGTCCGGGTAGCGTGCCCTGCCGCAGCGGACTGGCCGCCAGCACCTCGTTGAGCGGATCCGGATCGGCCTCCTCCCCCACCATGGTGGCTCCGGCCAGCAGCCCGACCTGCGGGCAGGCGTCCAGCACGGTCACCGCCCGGGTCAGCGCGCCGGGCTCCCACCAGGAGTCGTCGTCGCTGAGCGCCACGTACGGGGTGCGCGCCCGGCGCACGCCGTGGTTGCGGGCGTACGCCCCCTGGTTACGCCGCAAGGCGATCAGCTCGATCTGCGGGAACGACCGCCGGACGGCGACCGCGGTGCCATCGTCCGAGCCGTTGTCGACGACCACGATCGGCGGGCGCTCCGGCAGCGCGGTCAGGTGCTCCAGGGTCCGGCACAGCCCGGGCCGCCGGTTGCGGGTGGCCACCACCACCGTCACTCGGGTCGTCGCCATGGCCCTTCGTTTGCCCGCCACGAGCAACCCAAACCCCCGTTTGGCCCCGGGCCGCCCGGGTGGCAGTCTGGCACCGTGAGCAGCTACGTAGTGGTGATCCCGACCGTGGGGCGGCCCTGCTTGCAGGACTGCCTGGACGCGCTGGCCGCAGCCGGCGGGCCACTGCCGGATCAGGTGGTGCTGGCCGATGACCGCCGGGACACCCCCGATCCGCTGCCGGTCACCGTGCCCGCACCGCTGGCGGACCGCACCGTGGTGGTGACGCTGGAGGGGCGCGGGCCCGCGGCGGCCCGCAACGCCGGCTGGCGGTACGCCGAACCCGCCGACTGGGTGGCTTTCCTCGACGACGACGTGCGGGTCGGCCCGGACTGGCGGACGGCGCTGGCCGCGGACCTGGCCGGGCAGGCCCCCGACGTGGCCGGGGTCCAGGGCGTCATCGACGTGCCGCTGCCCGCGGACCGGCGCCCCACCGACTGGGAGCGGGGCACGGCGGGCCTGGCCAGCGCGCGCTGGATCACCGCCGACATGGCCTACCGGCGGGGCGCGCTGCTGGCCGCAGGCGGGTTCGACGAACGGTTCCCGCGGGCGTTCCGGGAAGACGCCGACCTGGCTCTGCGCCTGCTCGACCTGGGCTGGGCGCTGCGCCGCGGCGCCCGGCGGACCACGCACCCGGTCCGGCCCGCCTCCCGCTGGGCCAGTGTGCGGGCCCAGGCCGGCAACGCCGACGACGTGCTCATGCGGCGCCTGCACGGCCGCAGCTGGTATCAGCGGGCGGACGCCGCGCGGGGCCGCCGCCGGGGGCACGCGGTGACCACCGGCCTGCTGGCTTCGTCGGTGCTGGCGTGGTCGCTGGGCTGGCTGACGCCGGGACCGCGCCGCGCCCGGTACCGCCGGGCGGCCCTGCTCACGTCGGCGGCCTGGCTGGCCGGCACGGCCGAGTTCACCGCGGCCCGGGTGCGCCCGGGTCCGCGGACCCGGGCCGAGACGGCGACGATGGCGGCCACCAGCGCGCTCATCCCGCCGCTGGCCGTCGGGCACTGGCTTCGCGGCCAGTGGCGGCACCGGCACGTCGCGTCGTGGCCGCCGCCGCCCGTGGCCGTGCTCTTCGACCGGGACGGGACGCTGATCCGGGACGTGCCCTACAACGGCGACCCGGCCCGGGTCGAGCCCATGCCCGGCGCGGTGGCCGCCACCGCCCGGCTCCGCGCGGCCGGGATCCGGCTCGGCGTGGTGACCAACCAGTCCGCGGTGGGCCGCGGCCTGATCACCGTGGCGGAGCTGGACGCGGTCAACCAGCGGGTCGAGGAGCGGCTCGGGCCGTTCGGCACCTGGGCGATCTGCCCGCACCGGCCGGCTGACGGCTGCGAGTGCCGCAAGCCGGAGCCGTTCCTGATCCGGAAGGCGGCCGCCGAGCTCGGCGTGGAGCCGGCGGACTGCGTGGTGATCGGTGACATCGGCGCTGACGCCGCCGCCGCGTACGCGGCCGGCGCCCGGGCCATCCTGGTGCCGACCGCGGTGACCCGGCCGCAGGAGACGGCCGGCCTGCCGGTCGCGGCCAGCCTGGACGACGCCGTCGCCGCGGTGCTCGGGGAGCGAGGTCTGCGCTGCTGGCCCTGAGTTCGCGAGCCCAGGGCAGCCAGCCGGCGGCCGACCTTAAAACAATTACAGAGCGTAATTGACTCAGGTGAGACGCCGCGTACCGATCTTGAGTGCGAAAACGGCCAGCAGCACCTTACGCCCACTTTTTGGTATGTACGTTTGAGTGACGGCCCAGCGGGTAGCGCTGCGCTCTGCAATTGACTGACTGATGGCACCGACCATGGAGGGGGTTGGCTTAGTGCCGGACAACAGGCCCGACGGGCCCGACGGGCCCAGCGGGCCCGTCTGGACCCGGGCGGTCGTCACCGGGGGGGCCGGTTTCCTCGGCACCCACCTGTGCCGCAGCCTGCTGGCGGCGGGCACCGAGGTGGTGTGCGTGGACAATTTCCTCACCAGCACCCCGGCCACCCTGGACCGGCTGCAAGCCGAGCCGGGGTTCACGCTGCTCGAGGCGGACGTGGCGGCCGGCCCGCTGACCGGCACCGGGATCTCCGGTGACACCGATCTGGTCGTGCACCTGGCCTCCCCCGCGTCTCCGGTCGACTACCAGCGGCACCCGCTGGCCACATTGGACGTGGGCAGCTCGGGCACCAGGAACGCGCTGGAACTGGCGGCGAAAACCGGCGCCCGGTTCGTGCTCACCTCCACCTCCGAGGTGTACGGGGACCCGGCGGTCAGCCCCCAGCCGGAAAGCTACTGGGGCCACGTGAACCCGATCGGCCCGCGCAGCGTCTACGACGAGGCCAAGCGGTTCGCTGAGGCGCTGACCGCCGCCCACCAGCGAGCCGGCACCGTCGACGCCGGGATCGTCCGCATCTTCAACACCTACGGGCCGGGCATGCGGCCCGACGACGGCCGGGTCGTGCCCACGTTCGCCTGCCAGGCGCTGCGCGGGGAGCCGCTCACCGTGACCGGGGACGGCCGCCAGACGCGGTCCCTGTGCCACGTGGACGACACCGTGCGCGGCATCCTGGCCGTAGCCGCCAGCGGCCTGACCGGGCCGGTGAACATCGGCAACCCCGATGAAGCCACCGTGCTGCAGATCGCTGAGCGCATCATCGCCCTGGCCGGGTCGCCGTCCGGGATCGAGTACATCCCCTTCCCCGAGGACGATCCGATGAGCCGGTGCCCGGACATCACGCTGGCCCGCCGCGAACTCGGCTGGGAGCCCCGGATCGGCTGGAGGCAGGGCCTGTCCGGCGCGCTGGCCTGGTTCGCGACCCAGCTCGGCCTGTCGTACGGATCGGAGGTACAGGGCTGATGCGGGTACTCGGGATCAACGCGATCTTCCATGACCCGGCCGCCGCGCTGGTCGTGGACGGCCAGATCGTGGCCGCCGCGGAGGAAGAGCGGTTCAGTCGCCGCAAGCACGGCAAGCGCCCGGTCCCGTTCTCCGCCTGGGAGCAGCCGGAGAAGGCCGCCGCCTGGTGCCTGGAATCGGCGGGCCTGACCCCGGGGGACCTGGACGCGGTGGCCTTCTCCTACGACCCGGCGGACTGCCGCCCCGCCGCCGACCTGGGGCTGGATGACCCCCGCGACGACCTGCGCATCCAGTACGCGCGGGAGGCGCCGCAGTTCCTGGCCGAGGCGCTGCCCGGGCTGGACCCGGCCGCGGTCCGCTACGTCCGGCACCACGAGGCGCACGCCGCTTCGGCCGGGCTGGCCACGCCGTTCGGTGACACCGCCGTGCTGGTGTGCGACGGCCGCGGCGAGGCGGCCTCCCACCTGGCCGGCCGGTACGTGGGCGGCCAGCTCGAGGTCCTGGCCAGCCAGGCGCTGCCGCACTCACTGGGACTGTTCTACGAGCAGGTCACCGCGCACCTGGGGTTCCTGCACTCCAGCGACGAGTACAAGGTGATGGCGCTGGCCTCGTACGGCACCCCCCGGTTCGCCCGCGAGCTCAGCCGCCTGGTCCACGCCGACGGCGAGGGCGGCTTCCGCACCGAGCCGGTGGGCTGGGACAGCCTGGTCAAGCAGCGGCGGCCCGGCGAGCCGCTGACCGCGGAGCACGCGGACCTGGCCGCCAGCGTGCAGCGGGTGACCGAGGACGTGCTGCTCGACCTGACCCGGTGGCTGCACGGCCGGACCGGCGGGCGGGAGCTGGCCCTGGCGGGCGGGGTCGCACTGAACTGCGTGGCCAACTCGCGGCTGCACCGGGAGGGGCCGTTCGACCGCATCTGGGTGCAGCCCGCGGCCGGGGACGCCGGTACCGCGCTGGGCGGGGCCCTGCACCTGGCCGCGGCGGCGGGTGAGGTCCCGGCCCCGATGCCCGACGCCTACCTGGGCCGCGGCTGGAGCGACGACGAGCTGGAGGCCTGGCTGCGCACCGCGGCGTGGCCGTTCGAACGGCCGGCCAACGTGGGTGAGGCGGTGGCCGCCGCGCTCGCTGAGGACCGCATCGTGGCCTGGTTCCAGGGCCGCAGCGAGTTCGGGCCGCGGGCGCTGGGCAGCCGGTCGCTGCTGGCCCACCCGGGCCGCAAGGAGAACCTGGACCGGCTGAACGCGGTCAAAGGCCGGGAGGAGTTCCGGCCGGTCGCGCCGATGGTGCTGGCCGAGCGGGCGGCCGAGATCTTCGACGGCCCGCTGCCCAGCCCGTACATGCTGTTCGTGCATTCGGTGGACCCGGCCTGGCGGGACCGCCTGCCGGCCGTGGTGCACGTGGACGGGACCGCCCGGGTGCAGACCGTGCACCGCGCCGAGCAGCCGCTGCTGGCCACGATGCTCGACGCCTTCGCCGCCCGGACCGGGCTGCCGGTGGTCGTGAACACCAGCCTGAACACGGCCGGGCGGCCAATGGTGGATGACCCGCGGGACGCGCTGGAATGCTTCGGCTCGGCTCCGGTGGACGTGCTGGCCCTCGGGCCGTTCCTGATCCGCCGGCCGGGGACGTTCTCGTGACGGTTCTGGCGGTACGGCCGGACGGGATGGGCGACGTCCTGCTCACCGGCCCGGCCGTCCGCGCCGTCGCGGCCAGCGGGACCGGCGTGACATTCCTGGCCGGGCCGGCCGGGGCCGCGGCCGCGGCGCTGCTGCCCGGGGTGAGGGCGGTGCTGGCCTGGGAGGCACCGTGGATCGCGCCGGAGCCG
>DASWVA010000236.1:0-2190 GCA_036401415.1 Streptosporangiaceae bacterium | reverse complement strand
ACGGTCCGGCCGCGGGCGGTACCGCATACTCCCGAGGCCGCCGAGAGTGCGTTCACGATGAGCAGGCCGCGGCCGTGCTCACTGAACGGGTCCTCGGTCAGGCGCGGCGCACTGGAGGCGCCTTCGTCGGTGACCGCCACCCGGACCACCGGGGGCAGGAAGGCCACCTCGACGGAGAACCAGCCGCCGTTCCCGCTGGCCGTGTGCTGAATGGCGTTCGTAGCCAGCTCCGCCGCGACCGAGATCAGGTCGTCCCGGGCGGGACCGTCCGGCAGCAGCCCGGTCAGCCACTCCCGCACCTGGCGGAGTTCACCTTCCTGGCCGCGGAACAGCCGCTGCCACCGGTCACGGTGGGCATGGAGCCGGTCCGGTGTGTCCGGTTCAGTGTGGCGCGCGTGCAGCATCAACACCCCCTAAGGCCTGCGTTGGCCATGACCAGACGGTGAAGTAACCGCGCCACCAGACAATCCGTTCGCACTGACATCCCCCCAGTATGGATTCGTATACGTGGCGTCGCAAGTGCTTCACGTGCAATTGCATCATGACGTGCACGTGCACCAAGGATTTTGCCCGTCCTGGCCACCTATGACCACCACAGCCCGCACACCAGTCTGACCATTGTCCTTGCGGCTACCAGAGCCAGTTACGGCAGGTGGGCACTTCTCAGTATCGGAGCGCTGCTGTCGGCACGCAAGTGTCTCCCGCGGAATTGCATGGCCGCCCGTCCTGGCCCGGTGCGCTCAGCCGTTGCCCTTGCCGTTCCCGTTCCCGTTCCCGTTCCCGTTGCCGTTCCCCTTGCCCTTGCCGTTGCTCTTGCCGTTGCCGGGGGCGGCTGGGCCCGCGGTGGCAGCAGCGGTGGCAGCAGTGGTGGTCGTGGGGGCGGTGGTGGTGGGGGGCGCGGCGGGGGTGGTCGCGGGCGCCGCCGGCGTGGTGCGGGCGGCGGGCGGGGTGGTGGGCGCGGGCCGGGCCGGGGAGGTGGCGGCACCGCCACTGGGTGCGGTGGCCCCCGTGGCGGGCTGGCTGACCCCGCCGGTGGCGGTGGGGGCGCCGGTGACCGAGGGCTGAGTGCTGGTCCTGACGGCCGGGCCGGCCGATCCGCCCGCGTGGGTGAGGACCAGGGCGATCGCCGCAGCCGCGATGACCAGGACAGCGGCCAGGACAGCGAACAGGCCCCTCCGGCGGCGGCGGGGCGGCGCACCCCCGTCGTAGCCAGCCCCGTAGCCAGTGCCGTCGTAGCCAGTGCCGTCGTAGCTGGCGGGGGTGGTGAACGGGCCGGGCGGGGCGGCGATGGTGGCGGGCGGGTCCCCGAAGGGCGCGGTGGAGCCGCCGAAGCCGGGCACCGGGGCATAGTCGGCCCGGGTGGCGCCGACCAGCCAGTCGTGCTGGGCGGCGGCGGCCCGGGCGACCTCGCCCGCGCTGGACGGGCGGGCGGCCGGATCCTTGGCCGTGAGGGCGGCGATCAGTGCGGCCACGCCCGGCGGGACCGAGTCCGGCAGCGGCGGCAGCGGCTGGTCCCGGTGCGCGATCGCGATCTCCAGCGGGGTCCCGGTGAACGGCGGCGCCCCGGCCAGGGCCTCGTAGCCGACCACCCCCAGCGCGTAGAGGTCGGCCGCTCCGGTCACGGGGCCCGCGCCGAGCCGCTCGGGCGCCATGTAACCGGCCGTGCCGACCAGCATGCCGGAGGCGGTCATTGGGGCGGACCCGGCCGCGTAGCTGATGCCGAAGTCGGTGATCTTCACCGTGCCGTCCTGGGTCAGCAGCAGGTTGGCGGGCTTGATGTCCCGGTGCACCAGGCCGGCGTCGTGCGCGGCCTGCAGCCCGGCCGCCGCCCCGGCCACGATGTCCATGACCTGGGCAGGCGGCAGCGGCCCGTCCGCCAGGACCTGGGCGAGCGACGGACCGTCGATCAGCTCCATGACCAGGAACGGCGGCTGCGGTGGGCGCGGTTCGACGTAGTCGTAGACCCGGGCGATGTTCTGCTGAGCCAGCGCCCCGGCCCGCTGGGCCTCGGCCCGGAACCGGGCCAGCGTCTCCGCCTGCTGGACGTGCTGGGCCAGCAGCAGCTTGACCGCCACCCGGCGGCCGAGAACCAGGTCCGTGGCCCGCCAGACCTCACCGTAGCCGCCGGCGGCGATCCGGTCCTCGAGCTGGTACCGCTGGTCGAGCTGCATCCTGCTGGGCGTTGACACC
>DASWVA010000235.1:0-3515 GCA_036401415.1 Streptosporangiaceae bacterium | reverse complement strand
CACAAAGAATTCACTGACCCGCGCGTCCTGTGCGCGGGGCAGCAGCCCGGCCAGCGCCGGGACGAACGTTTCCCGCAGCCGGGCCGCGGGCACGTCCACGTAAGGCTCCGCCGCTGACAGCGAGATCGCCAGGTACTGCCCCCGGTTGTGCTGCCCGAACCCGGAAATCGCGGTCCGGTCGAACACCCACTGGACCGGGGATTCCACCGCGGCCGCGAACGGCAGGTCCATCACCTGGCGGTCATAGATCACGTGCACGTTGATGATCGGCGAGGTGCCCAGGCCGGTCCAGGTCGCCGCGGGCACCTGCGCGGCGCCGGGCACCAGCCGGGCCGCCACGTACGGCGGCACCGCGATGACCACGCCGTCCGCGCGCAGCACGCCCCGCCCGGCCGGGACCGCTTCCGCGCCGTCCCCGCCGCCCGCGTCCTCCTCGCCGCGGGCCAGCCGGATCAGGTACCGGGCGCCGTCCCCGCCGTCCGCGCCGGGCGGAGCCAGCTCGACGCCGGCGGCCTTGACGCCCAGCCGGACCTCGGCGCCCAGCCGGCGCAGCAGGGCCAGGCCCGCGGTGCCGTGCAGCTCGCCCAGCGGGGCCAGCGGGACGCCGATGTCGGCCGCGTCGTTCTTGCCCAGCAGGCCGGTCTTGATCACGGTCGCGGCCAGGGCCAGTGACGCGTCGTCCCCGGCGATGTTCAGCGAGGCCACGGTGAACAGGTCCCACAGCACCCGCCGGGTGCGCGCGTCCTGCCCGTGCGCGGCCAGCCAGTCGCCGAACCGCTGCTCATCCAGCGCCGGGTCGGCGACGTCGAGGAACCGCATGGCCAGCGCCGCCTGGCCCACCCGGGCCCGCTCGGCCAGCGACAGCATCGGGTAGCGGGCCAGCGCGGGACCCAGGTGCAGCGGCCCGGGCAGCCGGTTCCGCCGCAGCCGGGCACTACCCTGCGGGGCCAGCACGGTGACGTCGAAGCGGTCCTGAATCCGGACCGAGCCGGACATGCCCAGCCGGGCCAGCAGGCCCTGGTAGGCCGTGCAGCAGCGGAGGAAGACATGCTGGCCGGTGTCGACGACCAGCGCGCCGCGGTTGAACGAGGTGGTGGCGCCGCCCAGCCGCGGCCGGGCCTCCAGCAGGGTGACGGCCGCACCCGCCTCGGACAGCGCGATCGCGGCCGTGATCCCGGCCAGACCGCCGCCGATCACCACCACCCGCGGCCGGCCACGGACCGGGCTTTCGCTGGGAGCGCTCACGGGCGCGGGGCCTGCGCCGGGGCGGCCTCGCCGCGCGAAGACGAGGCGCCCGCGGGGCGGCCCCGTCCGGGCAGCAGCGGGCGGGCCAGCGAGCGCACCGCGACCATCGCCTTCTCCCGCGGTGACAGCGACAGCCGGCCGTGCAGCACCGCGGCGGGCTCGGCGATGATGCGGTCCAGCAGCTTGCGGTAGATGCCGGCCATGGCGCCGGTACAGGCCGCGCTGCGCGCGTCCAGCATGGGCAGCAGCTGCAGGCCGCGGTCGTACCAGTCGCGGGCGCGGGCCGCCTCGAAACCGATGAGCGTGACGAACCGGGCCTCGGTGACCGCATCCGGGGCCGGCTCGGCCGCGGGGTCCGGTTCACCGGCCGGCTTCAGCGTGACGCCGAAGCGGTCCAGGTCCTCGGCGGGCAGGTAGACCCGGCCGTTCTGGTAGTCCTCGCGGATGTCCCGCAGGATGTTCGTGATCTGCAGGGCCACGCCCAGCGCGTCGGCCAGGGGCTCGGCGGCCTGCTGGTCGGCGGACCCGAAAACGCCCAGTGACAGCCGCCCGACCGAGCCGGCCACGCAGCGGCAGTAGTGATGCAGGTCGTCGAAGGTGGTGTAGGCCGTCCCCCGGGTGTCGGCCACGCAGCCGTCGATCAGCTCGCCGAACGCCGGCAGCGGCACGGGGAAGCGACGGCTCGTGTCGGCCAGAGCGACCAGCACCGGGTCGCTGGCGGGCGGGGCCGGGGCGTCCCGGGCGCCCAGGCCGAGCACCTGCTCCCGGGCCTCTTCGAGGGCCACCAGCTTGTCCGGGGCGGCCATCGTGCCATCGCCGATGTCGTCGATGCGGCGGGCGAACGCATACAGCGCGGCGAGGGACTGGCGTTTGCCCGCGGGCAGCAGCCGGATGCCGTAAGCGAAGTTCCGGGCCTGGGACCAGGTGATCTCCTCACAGGTCCGGTAGGCCTGCGCCGTGCTCGTGATGACGGTCGGTTTTACTTTCCTCACCTCCCTCGCAGATAGGCCTGGATGGCCAGGCGGGCCGTCACCCGGTGATCCGGGCGCGGGGTGACCGCCAGTACGTCGTGGCCGGACGCGGTGATCGCGGCCAGCGCGGCCCGGCCGCCGGCCAGGTAACCCGCCACCGCCACCCGCGCGGCGCCGCGTAGCGTGCCCACCAGCGGTGCTCCCTCATCGAGCAGGGCGGACGCCCGCGCGACCTCGTAAGCGATCAGCGCCCGGACCTGCCTGCCCGTCACCGGCGCAGCCAGATCCCGCTCGCTGACACCAAACTTGTCCCGGTCAGCCCGCGGCAGGTAGATCCGGCCCTTACCGAGGTCCTCCGCGACGTCCTGCCAGTGTTCAGCCAGCTGAAGAGCAGTACAGATGCTATCGGACAGCTGCTCACGCACCGGGGAGGCCGCACCGAAGATGTGCAGCACCACCCGCCCGACCGGGTTGGCCGAGAGCCGGCAGTACCCGGCCAGGTCCTCGAACGTCTCGTACCGGGTGACCAGCTGGTCCTGCCGGTTGGCCTGGATCAGGTCGAGCAGCGGCTGAGCCGGGATGTCGCACTGCGCCACCGTGACGGCCAGCTCCCGCAGGGCTGGCTCCCATCGGGCCGCCAGCTGGGGAGACCCGCCGCCGTAGCAGCGCCGGACGTCGGCTTCCAGCTCGTCGAGCAGCCGCAGCCGCACCTCCGGCGAGACCTCGTCCCCGATGTCGTCGGTCAGCCGGGCGAAGCCGTACAGCGCCATCAGGTGGCGGCGGTACCGGGCGGGCAGGATGCGCAAGGCGACCGGGAAGTTTTCTGCGGAGGCCTGGGCGGCCGCAGATAGCGAGACGTCATCCGCGGTCCGGGCGGGGCTGCGAGCCAGGGGCGGGGCGGCCTGGGTCCGGGCATGCGCGGGCGCAGGCTCAGTTCCGCTCGTGTGGCCAGCCATGGGGATATCTTCGGGGCCGGCATCGAATAAATGCAAACAATGACACCCTCGTCACCTGACGCACGTGTCAAGGATTGACATTTCCAGGGCTCTCTGCGGACCACGCCGAGCGGCACGTTTCCCGGCCGGGCGGACCGCGCGATTGCGGGCCGCATCCCCACCATGTTTTACCCGAACGTGACCGGATCGCAACCGTTGACTTTATTAATTTGCACCTCCAAACATCCGGATGATATGAGCGCCCGCAAGGCCGCTGCGGAAGGACCGCCGGGCCGGCCACCGCAGGCGCGGGCCGGGCCCGCTGAACAGCGGGCTACCGGACACCGGCACACCAATGACATCA
>DASWVA010000234.1:0-6214 GCA_036401415.1 Streptosporangiaceae bacterium | reverse complement strand
CAGCGGCTGGCGGCGACGGCCGAGCCGCTGCCCGGATCCGGTGATCCCATGGACACGGTGACCGACGCGGAGCTGGACGACCGGCAGCACGCGGCCGTGGCCGCGGTGGCCGAGCACGGGGTGTCCGTGCTGACCGGCGGCCCGGGCACCGGTAAGAGCCGGACGGTGGCGGCCGTGGTGTCGCTGGCGTCCCAGCGCGGCCTGCGGGTGGCGCTGGCCGCGCCCACCGGGCGGGCGGCCAAGCGGCTGGAGGAACTGGCCGGGGCATCCGCGACCACCCTGCACCGGCTGCTCGGAGCCCAGGGCCAGGGCATGGCCCGGCCCGGGGGCGACGCGGACAGCCTGTTCGGGGACGGCGCCGGACCGGCCGGCGGGCCGGGCGGGGCCGGTTTCCCCGGTGGCGAGACCAGCACCGGCCGGGAGGGCACCTGGGTGTTCGCCCGTGGCGAGGACTGGCCGCTGGACGCGGAACTGGTGGTGGTGGACGAAAGCTCGATGCTGGACGTGGAGCTGGCCGCCGCGCTGATCGAGGCGTGCGCCGACGGGACCCGGCTGCTGCTGGTGGGCGACCCGGCCCAGCTGCCGTCGATCGGCCCGGGCCGGGTGCTGGCCGACATCATCGACTCCGGCGCGGTACCGGTGACCGAGCTGACCACGCTGTACCGGCAGCGGGACGGCGGGACCATCGCCAAGCTGGCCACCGCGGTACGCGGCGGCGAGCTGGCGGCCGTGGACTCACCCGAACACGAGGTGGTGGTGGTGACGGCCCGTGGCAGCGCCGAGGCCGCGCACCGCGTCACCCAGCTGGTCACCGACTCGATCCCGCGCGCGCTCGGCATCGCCGCCGAGGACATCCAGGTCGTCACGCCGGTGCACAAGGGGCCGGCCGGGACGATCGAGCTCAACCGGGCGCTGAAGGCCAGGCTGAACCCGGGGCCCGGCTCGTACCGGGGCTTCGACCCCGGTGACCGCGTGGTGGCGGTGGCCAATCACGCCGATGACGGCTTCGCCAATGGCGAGGTCGGCACGGTGATCACCGGTAACAGCGACGGGCTCACGGTGTCGTTCAGCGGGCTGCCGGTCACGGTGCCGACCCGGCTGCTGTCCGACCTGCGGCACGGCTGGGCCATCACCGTGCACCGGGCCCAGGGCAGCGAGTGGCCGGCGGTGGTCGCGGTGTTCCCCGGCGAGGCGGCCACCATGCTGTCCCGGCCGCTGGTCTACACCGCGCTGACCCGGGCCCAGCACCACCTGTCCGTGGTCCACGGCGCCGGGCCGGCGCTGGCCCGGGCGGTGCGCACGATCGGCGAGCACCCCCGGGAATCCCGCCTGGCCACGCTGCTCAGCGAGAGCCAGGCGGACCTGGCCGGAGGGTGACCGGGTCACGGCGGTGACCGGGGCGCCGACGGGACGATGCCGCTTGCCGGGCCCGCCTGGACCAGCCGGGTTAGACCAGATGTTCAGCCGCCGATGGCGTGCGCACCGCCATCGACATGCACGATCTCGCCGCTGGTGGCCGGGAACCAGTCGGACATCAGCGCCACGCAGGCCCGCGCGGCCGGACCGGGGTCGGTGATGTCCCAGCCCAGCGGGGCGCGGTCGCCCCACATGCCTTCAAACTTGTCGAATCCGGGAATGCTCCTGGCCGCCATCGTGCGCAGCGGGCCAGCCGACACCAGGTTGACCCGGACCCGGTCCGGGCCGAGGTCCCGGGCCAGGTAGCGGGCGCAGGACTCCAGTCCGGCCTTGGCCACGCCCATCCAGTCATAACCGGGCCAGGCGTGGCTGGCGTCGAAGTCCAGGCCGACGATGGAGCCGCCGTTCTTCATCAGCGGCAGCGTCGCCGTGGCCAGAGCCTTCAGCGAGTACGCGGACACGTGCACCGCGGTCGCGACGTCCTCCCAGCGGGTGTTGAGGAAGTTGCCGCCCAGCGCGTCCTGCGGGGCGAACGCGATCGCGTGGAGCACTCCGTCCAGCCGGTCCACGTGCGCCGAGATCCGCTCGGCCAGGGTGGCCAGGTGTTCCTCGTCGGCCACGTCCAGTTCCAGCACCGGCGCTGGCTCCGGCAGCCGCTTGGCGATCCGTTCGACCAGGCTCATCCGCCCGTACCCGGTCAGCACCACGGTCGCGCCCTCTTCCTGGGCCACCTTGGCCACGTGGAACGCGATCGATGAGTCCGTGAGCACGCCGGTGATCAGGATGCGCTTGCCCGCAAGGATTCCCATGGCTTTTCGTGTCTCCCGAAGGTCAGTGTCTCCCGAAGGTCAGTGTCCCATGCCCAGGCCGCCGTCCACCGGGATGACCGCCCCGGTGATGTACCCGGCGTCGTCCCCGGCCAGGAACCGCACCGCGGCGGCGACTTCATGCCCGGCCGCGTACCGGCCCAGCGGCACCTGCCCGAGGATGGCGGCCTTGCGCTCGTCGGACAGGCCCGCGGTCATGTCGCTCTCCACGAACCCGGGGGCGACCACGTTGGCCGTGATACCCCGCGAGCCCAGCTCCCGGGCGGTAGAGCGGGCGAAGCCGACCAGGCCGGCTTTGGAGGCGGCGTAGTTGGCCTGGCCGGCCGACCCGAGCAGGCCGACCACCGAAGAGATGTAGATCAGCCGGCCCCGGCGGGCCCGGATCATGCCGCGCACGGCCCGCTTGGTCACCCGGTAAGCGCCGGTGAGGTTGGTGTCCACCACACTGGCGAAGTCGTCCTCGCTCATCAGGGCGAGCAGCTGGTCATGGGTGATACCGGCGTTGGCCACCAGCACCTCGACCGGCCCCTGCTCCTTTTCGACCTGGCTGAACGCGGCGTCCACCGAGGCGGCGTCCCGCACGTCGCAGCGGACCACGCTCAGGCCCTCGACCGGGTCCCCGGACCGCGAGGTGACGGCCACGCTGTCGCCGTCACCGGCCATCCGCTGGGCGATGGCCAGCCCTATCCCCCGGTTTCCTCCCGTCACCAGGACTGATCGTCCCATCTGGCGTTCCACCTCCACGTCGGCGTCCAGGTAACCCCGGCGAGCGTATCCGGTAGGTTGCTGGCGTGACTCATGGTGGCCAGCACGAAGTGGATTCGATGTTCACGGCCCTCCCGCTGCGGGAGCTGGCCGACGCGGCCCGGCAGCAGGCCGCCGACCTCGGGGCCGGGCACGCCGACTTCCGCGCCGAGCAGATCCGCAGCCAGCACATCGGCCTGTCCGACGGGAACCTGGAGACGCTGTTCGACGCGGACGACATCGGCCTGGCGGTCCGGGTCGTGGTCGACGGCACCTGGGGGTTCGCCTCCGCCGTGGACCTGACCCCGGACGCCGCCGCGCAGGCGGCCCGGGAGGCGGTCGAGGTGGCGCGGGTGTCGGCGGCCATGAACACCGAGCGCATCGAGCTGGCTCCCGAGCCCGCGCACGGCGACGTGACCTGGGTGTCCGCCTACGACGTCGACCCGTTCGCGGTGAGCGCGGCGGAGAAGGTGGCGCTGCTGGCCGGCTGGAGCAGGCAGCTGCTGGCCCGGGACGGCGTCGACCACGTCGACGCGTCCCTGCACCAGGTGCGTGAGTGCAAGTTCTACTCGGACGGCGCCACCACCACGACCCAGCAGCGGGTCCGGCTGCACCCCGCGATCACGGCGGTCGCGGTGGAGAAGGACGGCCGGTTCGAGACCATGCGGACGCTGGCCCCGCCCGTGGGACGCGGGTATGAGTACCTGCAGGGCGCCGGCTGGGACTTCGCGTCCGAGCTGCAGCAGCTGCCCGTATTCCTGGCCGAGAAGCTGGCCGCGCCGACGGTCGAGCCGGGGCGCTACGACCTGGTCATCGAGCCGTCGAACCTGTGGCTGACCATCCACGAGTCGATCGGCCACGCCACCGAGCTGGACCGGGCCCTCGGTTACGAGGCGGCTTACGCCGGGACCTCGTTCGCCACCCCCGACCAGCTGGGCACCCTGCAGTACGGGTCGCCCGGCATGCATGTGGTGGGTGATCGGACCACCCGCCACGGGCTGGCCACGATCGGCTACGACGACGAGGGCGTGGCCGGGCAGTCCTGGGACCTGATCACCGACGGGGTGCTGTCCGGCTATCAGCTGGACCGCCGGATGGCCGCGCTGCGCGGCCAGGACCGGTCCAACGGCTGCGCGTTCGCCGACTCCCCCGGCCACATGCCGCTGCAGCGGATGGCCAATGTCTCGCTGCGGCCCGCCGGGAACGGGCCGTCCACCGAGGAGCTCGTCGCCGGAGTCGAGAACGGCATCTACATCGCCGGCGACAAGAGCTGGTCGATTGACATGCAGCGGTACAACTTCCAGTTCACCGGGCAGCGGTTCTACAAGATCTCGAACGGGCGGCTGGCGGGCCAGCTCCGCGACGTGGCCTACCAGGCCACCACGACCGACTTCTGGAACTCGATGGAGGCCGTGGGCGGCCCCCAGACCTACGTGCTGGGCGGCGCGTTCAACTGCGGCAAGGGCCAGCCGGGTCAGGTCGCCCCGGTCAGCCACGGCGCCCCCTCGGTGCTCATGCGGGACATCAGGATTCTCAACACGGCGGAGGAAGCCTCATGAGCGCCCAAGCTGATTCCGCGCCGGCTGACCGGGCCCCGGCCGGCCGGCCGCAGGATGTAGTGGAGCGAGCCTTGTCGCTGTCCAGAGCCGACGACTGCATCGTGATCGCGGACGAGACCTCGACCGCGAACCTGCGCTGGGCAGGCAACACGCTGACCACCAACGGCGTGGCCCGGTCCCGCCGGCTGACCGTGATCGCCATCGACCGCCGCGCCGGCGGCGCCGCGACCGGCGTGGTGTCCCGGGCCGGGGTCCGGGAGCACGAGATCGAGGCCGTGGTCCGGGCCGCCGAAAAGGAAGCCGCCGAGGGCACCCTGGCCGAGGACGCCGGCCCGCTGGTGGGGCCGGACGGGACCGGCGCGGAGGCTGGCTCGGGGGTGGGCTCCCGTTCCGGGGCAGGCTGGGGGGACGCACCCGAGCGGACCGGGATCGGTGTTCTCAGGGGCTTCGCGGCCCAGCTGGGCGAGGCCCTGCGGGCGGCCGGCCCGGCCGGGCAGAAGCTGTACGGGTTCGCCGAGCACGAGCTGACCTCGACCTTCCTCGGCAGTTCGGCCGGGCTGCGCCTCCGGCACGACCAGCCGACCGGGAAAGTGGAGCTGAACGCCAAGTCCGCGGACCTGGCCCGGTCAGCGTGGGCGGGTGAAGCCACCCGCGACTTCACCGACGTCGATGTGACCGGGCTGGCGGCCGGGCTGGCCGAGCGGCTGGCGTGGGCCCGCCGCCAGGTCGACCTGCCCGCAGGCCGGTACGAGACGCTGCTGCCGCCCACCGCCACGTCGGATCTGCTGACCTACCTGTACTGGTCCGCGGGGGCCAAGGACGCCCTGGACGGCCGCACGGTGTTCAGCAAGCCCGGCGGCGGGACCCGGGTCGGCGAGTCGCTGTCCGGCCAGCCGGTGACCCTGCGCAGCGACCCGCACGCCGCGGGGATCTCCTGCGCCCCGTTCGTCATCGCGCACGCGTCGAGCCGCGATTCGTCGGTGTTCGACAACGGGCTGCCGCTCGGGCCGGCCGACTGGATCCGGCGCGGCGAGCTGTCGGCGCTCACGCAGACCCGGCACTCGTCCCGGCTGACCGGCCTGCCGGTCACGCCCGCCGTCGACAACCTGATCTTCGAGACCGCAGCGCCTTCGCCGCCCAGCCTGGCCGACATGATCGCCCGCACCGAGCGTGGCCTGCTGCTGACCTGCCTGTGGTACATCCGCGAGGTCGATCCGCAGACGCTGCTGCTGACCGGCCTCACCCGCGACGGCGTCTACCTGGTCGAGCATGGTGAGGTCACCGGGGCGGTGAACAACTTCCGGTTCAACGAGAGCCCGGTCGCCATGCTGAGCCGGCTGGCCGAGGTCGGCGCCAGCATCCCGGCCCTGCCGCGCGAATGGGGCGACTACTTCAACCGGGTGATGATGCCCCCGGTCCGGGTCGAGGGCTTCAACATGTCCTCGGTCAGCCAGGCCAGCTGACTCCGGGGCCCCGCGGTTTCGGTCGTTTGACGTGATATCGGTCACCGTCCGGATTGCATCACCGGGTGGGCCGGGGCCTGGCGGGGCCACACCGCAGGGGCTTCGCTCTCAGCGCAGCGCCACCGGCCGCCTGCGTTGGTTTCCGCTACGGGCGAGTAATACCTTGGAAGTATGAAGAGGGGTCACCGCAAGGACCAGAACGTCC
>DASWVA010000233.1:0-4480 GCA_036401415.1 Streptosporangiaceae bacterium | reverse complement strand
GTCCGGGATCCAGTAGGCGTTGTCGATGTGGCAGAGCGCGCGGGCCAGCACGGGTTCGGACAGGTCCAGGCTCCAGCCGCCGTTGCTGGTCAGCGTGGCCCGCAGCGCGCACAGCCGGTTACGGGAGTCGAAGCCCACCTCCCAGGTGGCGAAGAACGGGTGCCGCTTGCCGGTCATCTGGATGTCCTGGTTCCGGTTCAGCCGCAGGCTTACCGGCCGCCCGGTGAGGGTGGCGCCCAGGGCCGCGATCGCGGCCAGCCCGTGCGGCTGGAACTCCTTGCCGCCGAACCCGCCGCCCATGCGCAGGCACTGCACGGTGACGTGGTGGGCGGGCAGGCCGAGCACGTGGGCCACGATGTCCTGGGTCTCGGACGGGTGCTGGGTGCTGGACTGGACGAAGATCTGCCCGTTCTCGTCGACCTGGGCCAGCGCGGCCTGGGTCTCCAGGTAGAAGTGCTCCTGGCCGCCGATCTCGAGCTCACCGGAGAACCGGTGGGCGGCCCGGGCCAGCCCGGCGGCGGCGTCGCCGCGGCGGACCGTGCGTGGGGTGCCCTGGAAACCGCCGGCCGCGATCGCGTCGTGCACGGAGATCAGCGCGGGCAGCGGCTCGTACTCGGCCGTCACCGCGGCTGCGCCCAGCCGGGCCGCCTCCAGCGTCTCGCCGAGCACCCAGGCCACGGCGTGCCCGTAGTACATGACCTCGGCCGGGAACAGCGGCTCGTCGTGCTTTTCCCCGGCGTCGTTCAGGCCCGGCACGTCGGCGCCGGTGAGCACCCGGACCACGCCGGGCACCCGGCAGGCGGCCCCGGTGCGCAGCGCGATCACCCGGGCGTGCGCGTGCGGGGCCGCCACCGGCCAGGCGTGCAGCACGCCGAACGTGCGTCCCACCAGGTCCTGGGTGTACAGGGCCTGCCCGGTGACGTGCAGGCCGGCGCTCTCGTGCGGGACCGGCAGGCCGACCGCGGGCCGGACCGGCCGGTCGGCCAGCGGCCCGAATCCCTGGCTCATCTGAGCACCTCCCCGTGCTCGGCGTAGAACTTCAGCAGCGACGTGCGCAGCATGGCGGTCCGGTACTGCGCGCTGGCCCGGTGGTCGCTGATGGGGGTGCCGGCCCGGGCCAGGGCCGCGGCCGCCTCGGTCACCGTCTCCCGGGTCCACGGCCGCCCGGTCAGGATCGCCTCAGCCTCCCGGGCCCGCAACGGGGTGGCGGCCACGCCGCCCAGGCCGATCCGGGCCGAGGCCACGGTCCGGTCGCCGGTCAGCGTGAGCGCGTAGGCCACGGCCACGCTGGAGATGTCGTCGAACCGCCGCTTGGCGATCTTGTGGAACCCGGTGACCGGCGCCAGCGGGAGCGGGATGCGGATGGTCCGGATCAGCTCGTCAGGACGCCGCACGCTGCGCCGGTAGCCGGTGAAGTAGCTGGCCAGCGGGACCTCACGGTCGCCGCCGGCCGACGTCAGCACCAGCGAGGCGTCCAGGGCCAGCAGCGCCGGCGGGGTGTCGCCGATCGGCGAGGCCGTGCCCAGGTTGCCGCCGAACGTGGCCCCGTTGCGGATCAGCCGGGACGCGAACTGGGGGAACAGGTCGTCCAGCAGCGGTATCCGGCCGGCCAGCGCGGCTTCGGCCTCGGACAGGGTCAGGGCGGCCCCGATGTCGATGTGACCCGGGCCCACCGTGAACTCGCGCAGTTCGGGCAGCCGGTCGATGCCGATGGACAGGGCGGCCCGGCGGTGCCCGATGTTCAGCTCGACGCCCCAGTCGGTCGAACCCGCCACCAGCTGGGCGTCCGGGTACTCGGCGAGCAGGGCCAGGGCCTGCGCCAGACCGGACGGGCGGACGTAGCGGCCCTGGTCGCTGGCGACGCTGGTGGTCCCGGTGGCCGGGGGCGGCGCGGCCTGGCGGGCCAGCAGCGGGTCGGCCGGGTCGGGGGCGCCGAGCGCGTAGGCGGCGTCGCGGATCGGCCGGTAACCGGTGCAGCGGCACAGGTTGCCGCTCAGCGCGTGCAGGTCGAACCCGTTGGGCCCGCGCTCGGGATGGCCCGGGCCCGGGTGACCGTTGCGGGCGGCCGGGAGGCGGCCGGGGCGGTAGTACTCGGCGGCCATCGAGCAGATGAAGCCGGGCGTGCAGTAGCCGCACTGGGAGCCGCCGCGCCGGGCCATCTCCTGCTGGACCGGGTGCAGGTCCCCCGGCTGGCCCAGGCCCTCGGCGGTGACCACTTCCTGCTGGGCGAAGGCGGCCGCGGGCGGCAGGCAGGAGTTGATAGCCACCCAGCGGGTGCCGCCCGCACCGTCGTCCCGGGCCACCAGCACCGAGCAGGCACCGCACTCGCCTTCGGCGCAGCCTTCCTTGGCGCCGGTCCAGCCGCACGCCCGCAGCCATTCGAGCAGCGTGACGTGGCCGCCGACTTCGCCCAGGTCACGGGACCGGCCGTTGACCACCACTCCAGGGTTCATCACCCACGCTCCTGCCTGCGACAGCGTGTCCTGCCCACTCTCGACGATAGCTCGGTCATGTTTCCGCCCGGTCAGCTCAGAAGCCGGGCACCGCCTGCCAGGCGCGGCCCGCGTCCGGGGCGTCGTCCCGGATGACCGTGCCTTCGATCAGGCCGTAGGGCCGGTCGGCGGCGTAGTACACCTCGCGGTCGTTGGGCAGCCCGAACGGGCTCAGGTCGACCAGGAAGTGGTGCTTGTTCGGCATCGACATCCGGATCTCGGCCACCTCGGGGTGGGCCTCCAGCACCTGCTCGCCCATGGCGTAGAGGGTCTGCTGCAGGGCCAGGCTGTGCTGGGTCGCGAACGCCGCCAGCAGCAGGCGCCGGATGCCGGTGTAGGCCTGGTCCCAGTCCTGGCCGGTGCCGGTGTAGCGCCAGCGGGCGGTGACCGCGGTGGCCAGGATGCGGTCCCGGTCCTCGGGCAGGGTGGTGTAGCGGTCGCGGGGGAAGCCGGTGAACTCCGAACCGGTCGACTTCAGCACGGTCAGGCCGGTCAGGCCGGACACCACCCAGGCCCGCGGCCCGTCGATGGTGACCACGGTGGTCCGGGTGCCGCCGCCGGCCCGGGAGAACGCGTACGGGTGATCGGCGCCGTCGACCGCGATCCGGTCCCAGCCGTACTCCTCGATCCGGACCTGGGCGCCGGTGACCCACTCGAAGTCGTCGACGAAGTGCCGGCCGAGCCGCAGGCCGAAGTCCTCGATCTGGCCCACCCCGAACTGCTGGGCGAACGCGTAGACGGTGTTCTTCTGGGTGTCGGTCGCGACGACGTGGGAGTTGTCGCCCTCGGTGTGCGCGGCGGCGAAGTCACCGCGCAGCGAGATGGACACGTTCAGGTCCTGGAGCTGGTGCCGGTCGCCGTCCCGGGTCACGTGGACCAGGCGGACTTCGGCCTTGCCGTACTGGTTGGTGCCGAACGTGATGGCCATGACTGATCCTTTCCCTAATGAGGTGCCAGGCGGAACGGGGCTCGCAGCGACGGCGGCAGGTCCGCGAGCCCGGCGCCGGCGGCGCGGCCGGCCGCCCCGGTGGGCGGCACCCCGGCCGCGGTCAGGATGGCCACGAGCTGGGACGGTGGCAGCAGCTGCAGGAACCGGCTGGCCAGCGCTTCGCGGGCCTCCGGGGTGGGCGCCCCGTACACGCGCAGCCGGGCCATGCCGCCGTCGGGGTAGACGTCGAGCCGGATCTGCCTGGCTACGGGGCCGCCGGCGATGGCGAACCGGTGCCGGGTGTCCGGCTGCAGCGCGGTCCGCGGCAGCAGGTCCCCGCCGTCACCGCGCAGCGACGCCCAGCCCGGCGCGTTGCCCACGAAGCACGAGGTGTCCAGCTCGGCCAGCTCCACAGCGCCGGCGCAGGCCAGCTGGACGGCGACCCAGTCGTGGCCCTGGTCGCGGCGGCGCGAGGTCTCCCAGCCCTCGCCCATGACCCGGGCCAGCCCGGGCATGATCAGGTTGGCGGCCGAGTTGTAGAAACTGTTGCTGGAGCCGGTGACCAGCGCGCCGTTCTCCAGCGCGGCCAGGTCGATCACCCCCGGCAGCAGCCGCGGGTCGGGCACCGGCTCGCCGAAGACGCGCAGCCGGGCTACGCCGCCGTCCGGGTAGATGGTCAGCCGGACGTGGGTGAAGCGCTGTTCGGCGGTGACGGTGAACTCGTTCCGGGTGTCCCCCTGGACCGGGGACCGCGGGACCAGCGTGCTCCAGCCGGCCGCGGCCAGCTCCCCCGGGCCCGGGTAGCCCTCGGCGCCGCACGCCTGCACCGACACCTCGGGCGGGTAGTTGCCGGTGAAGAAGGAGGTGTCGACCACCACCCGGCGGACCACGCCGCCGCTGCCGAGCCGGACGATGGCGTGGTCGTGGCCGGGCTCGCGCCGCCGGCGGGTCTCCCAGCCGTCCATGATCTGGCCCTTGTGGCCGAAGGTGTGCGGCTGGAACACCGGGTCACCCGGCTTGATCAGGTTCTCCCGCTCGGCGAACAGCTCGTCGCTGGCGC
>DASWVA010000232.1:0-2719 GCA_036401415.1 Streptosporangiaceae bacterium | reverse complement strand
CCCAGCCTGGAGGCACTGCGCACCTTCGCGCGCACCCGGCTGGCGGGCTACAAGAGCCCCCGCCAGCTCGTGGTGGTCCGGGAAATCCCCCGCACCGCATCCGGCAAGATCCTCAACCACCAGCTGCGGGCAGAGCTCAGTTCGTGACGCGGTAGACGTCGTAGACGCCGTCGATGGCGCGGACGGCGCGAAGGACGTGCCCCAGGTGCTTGGGGGCACCCATCTCGAAGGTGAAACGGCTGACGGCCACGCGGTCCCGGGTGGTGGTGACCGAGGCCGAGAGGATGTTGACGTGCTGGTCGGACAGGACCCGGGTCACGTCCGACAGCAGCCGGGTCCGGTCCAGCGCTTCGACCTGGATCGCGACCAGGAACACCGAGTCGTCGGTGGGCGACCAGCGAACCTCGACCATGCGCTCGGGCTGGGCCTCGGCCAGGTGGATGAAGTTGACGCAGTCGGTGCGGTGCACGGAGACGCCGTTGCCCTGGGTGACGAAGCCGCCGATTTCATCGCCGGGCACCGGGGTGCAGCACTTGGACAGGCGGGCCCACACGTCGGAGGCGCCGTCGACCACGACACCGGAGTCGCCGGCGGCGTGCGAGCGGGTGGCCTCCACCGTGGGCAGGGCCGCCTCGGCCATGTCCTCCTCGGCGCCGGCCAGGCCGCCGAGCGAGCGGACCAGCTTGGTCACCACCGACTGGGCGCTGACCCGGCCCTCGCCGACCGCCGCGTACAGCGAAGTCAGGTCGGGGTACCGCAGGTCGTTGGCGATGGACAGCAGCGCGTCCGCGGTGGCCAGCCGCTGCACCGGCAGGTTCTGCTTGCGCATGGCGCGGGCGATCGAGTCCTTGCCGGACTCGGCGGCGGCCTCACGCCGCTCCTTGGAGAACCACTGCCGGA
Organism: Streptosporangiaceae bacterium; assembly: GCA_036401415.1. Lineage (GTDB taxonomy): Bacteria > Actinomycetota > Actinomycetes > Streptosporangiales > Streptosporangiaceae > Bog-532. The sequence goes on along the minus strand of DASWVA010000232.1, from coordinate 1,819 downwards.
TCTTGTTCCGGGCCCGGGCGCTCTGGACGAACTGCAGCCAGTCCCGGCTCGGGCCGGCCTCCTGGGCCTTGGAGGTGAAGATCTCGACGGTATCGCCGTTGTCGAGCGTGCTCTCCAGGGCCACCAGCCGGCCGTTGACCCGGGCGCCGATCGTGCGGTGCCCGACCTCGGTGTGGATGGCGTAGGCGAAGTCGACCGGGGTGGCGCCCTGCGGCAGCGCTATCACCTCGCCGCGCGGGGTGAACACGTACACCTCGGCGGTGGCCAGGTCGAACCGGAGCCACTCGAGGAACTCGGCCGGGTCGGTGGCTTCGCGCTGCCAGTCCACCAGCTGGCGCAGCCACTCCATGTCCGGGCCGTTGCCGTTCTCCTTGACCCGGTTGCCGAAGATCGACTCTTCCTTGTACTTCCAGTGCGCGGCCACGCCGTACTCGGACCGCTTGTGCATGGCCCAGGTCCGGATCTGCAGTTCAACCGGCTTGCCGCCCGGACCGATCACCGTGGTGTGCAGTGACTGGTACATGTTGAACTTCGGCATCGCGATGTAGTCCTTGAACCGCCCGGGCACCGGGTTCCACCGCGCGTGGATGGTGCCGAGCGCCGCGTAGCAGTCGCGGACCGAGTCGACCAGGACCCGGATGCCGACCAGGTCGTAGATGTCGTCGAACCCGACGTTGCGGGCGATCATCTTCTGGTAGATCGAGTAGTAGTGCTTGGGGCGGCCGCTGACCGTGGAACGGATCTTGGCCTCGCGCAGGTCACCGGAGACGTGCTCGATGACCTCCTGCAGGAACACGTCCCGGCGCGGGGACCGCTCGGACACCAACCGGGCGATCTCGTCGTAGCGCTTGGGGTACATGGTCGCGAAGGCCAGGTCCTCCAGCTCCCACTTGATCGTGTTCATGCCGAGCCGGTGGGCCAGCGGGGCGAAGATTTCCAGCGTCTCGCGGGACTTGCGCTCCTGCTTCTCCCGGGCCAGGTAGCGCAGCGTCCGCATGTTGTGCAGCCGGTCGGCCAGCTTGATGACCAGCACCCGGATGTCGCGCGACATGGCCACGACCATCTTGCGGACGGTCTCGGCCTCGGCGGAGTCGCCGTACTTGACTTTGTCCAGCTTGGTCACACCATCGACCAGGGCCGCGATGTCCTCGCCGAAGTCACCGCGCAGCTCAGCCAGCGAGTACGGGGTGTCCTCGATGGTGTCGTGCAGCAGGGCCGCGCTGATCGTGTCGGTGTTCATGCCCAGCTCGGCGAGGATCGCCGCCACCGCCAGCGGGTGGGTGATGTACGGGTCGCCGCTCTTGCGTTTCTGGTTCCGGTGCCAGTAGGCGGCCACATCGTAAGCGCGCTCGATCAGCCGGACATCGGCCTTGGGGTGGGTGGCCCGGACCGTCTTGATCAGCGGCTCGAGGACCGGGTTCACGGTGGCCACGCGCTGCGCTCCAAGGCGGGCCAGCCGGCGCCGTACCGAGGCGCCGGACGCGGGTACGGCCGCACTGCCCGTGGCCGGCGTGGCCCGGGGCCTTCTCGGCTCGGCAGCGGGAAGTACGGGGGCAGGTGCGGGTGCGGCATCTTCGGCCTGGGTGCTCTGGTCATCGGCGGACACGGGGACAGCCGGGCCGCCCGCTTCGGGCTCGGTCCGGCTGGGCACGGTACCTTCCGCAGCTACCTCGGGGAGCTCGTCCGGGCCTGGTGTGCCGGGCGTGCTGGCCGGGGTGGCGCCGGTTCCGATCGTGCTGGCTGATATCACCTCACTGGACACTCGCGCTCCCGTCCGTCTGCCGTCAGCTAAGTCTACCGGCGCGCGTTTGCGAAGGTG